>WFYP01000305.1 GCA_015490055.1 Nitratifractor sp. | reverse complement strand
TTTGTATTGCCCTTTGGGTAAACTAGAAAGAGGCAATCTGCAAACTATCTATTTTTCACTTTAGCTACGGCTAGAGTTTCAAAATAGATACTTCACATCTTACCTCTTTCTAGTTTACTGTTATGGTGTATTATGGTCTGGAATGGGTATACTAAGTGTTAAACCGTAAGGCTTGGCAATTAACAGTATGCCTACAAAACCTAATATTAGAGCGAATATAGCACTTTTAGGAAGTTTTTCTTTTAAAAATAGCCAAGTAAAAAATGCTAAAAAAAGAGGTGCAGTTTTATTATATGTAACTGCAATTCCAAGTGGTATATGAGCCATATTATAAAAGTAAGCCAACAGTGCCAAAAAGCCAATAAAACCACGGAAAAATAGAAGTAGAGTTTTACCTCCTCTGCTTTTTGTTGGCGTATGTAAAAGAGCAGTAAAGAGAAACACCACTCCAAAGATATTTCTAAAAAAAGTAATCTCTAATGCAGGTAGGTGCTCACCGAGCAACTTTGCAAAACCACCCATTATAGCAAAGAGGATACTAGCTAGTAGCATTAGAACTACTCCTCTGTCGATATTTTTTATCAAAACTTCCCTTTTTAGATGGAATTCTAGCAAGCTTTGCTATAATTAAGCTAATTTTTTAACGAGGTAAACTTATATGAATTTAGAAAATATAGATAAAGAGTATGTACTTCACTCGTATGGGCGAAACTATACAAGTTTTGTTAAAGGTGAGGGTGCAAAACTTTATAGTAGCGATGGCAAAGAGTTTATAGATTTTGGTAGCGGAATTGGGGTTTGTAGTGTTGGGCATGGCAATAAAGAGTTGGCAGATGCAATATGTGAGCAAGCTAGCAATTTGCTACACACTTCTAACCTTTGGTTAATAGAGCCACAAGCAAAACTGGCACAAAAGATTGTAGAGCTTAGTGGTTACGATATGAGACTATTCTTTGCAAACTCTGGTGCAGAGGCAAACGAAGGGGCGTTAAAGATTGCAAGAAAGTATGGACAAGTAAACTTTGGTAGCAAAAAATATAAAGTTATAACGCTAGAGCACTCATTCCATGGGCGTACAATTACAACTGTTAAAGCAACAGGGCAAGAGAGTATGCACACACCTAACTTTTCGCCATATCCAGATGGCTTTATGCATGTAAAAAGCATAGATGAAATTTATAAAAACATAGACGAAGAGACAGTAGCAGTATTAATAGAGCTAGTACAAGGCGAGGGCGGAGTACAGCCATTTGCTAAAGAGGAGATTCAAGAGTTAGCAAAATTCTTAAAAGCCAAGGGGCTTCTTTTAATAGTGGACGAAGTGCAAACAGGCGTTTACAGAAGTGGCGAATTTTTAGCAAGTAACTACTACGAAATAGAGCCAGATATTGTAACTTTAGCAAAAGGTTTAGGCGGAGGCTTACCGATAGGTGCGGTAATGACAAGCTTAAAAGATATTTTTGAACCAGGCGACCACGGTAGTACATTTGGTGGTAACTTTTTAAGCACACGAGGAGCATTAACTGTGCTAGATATTCTAAAGCCAGAGTATGACAAAGGTGAAATTGCTAAACGAATAGAGAGCTTTAATGGTTACTTAGATAAGTTAGCAAGCTCTCTACCAAAATATTTCGAAAGTAGCGTAGGGCTTGGCTTAATGAGAGGCTTAAGATGCGTTAGTAGCGAAGTGCAGAGCCAAATAATTACAAAAGCATTTGAGCATGGCTTAATTGTGCTTAAAGCTGGTAGAAACACAGTTCGATTCTTGCCACCACTAACAATTAGCCAAGAAGAGATAGACGAGGGCTTTAAGCGTTTAGAGATGGCACTGATGGAAGTTAATATATAGTAATGAAAAAACTACTATTAGCTACGGCACTTTTAGTTAGCTTTAGCAGGGCTTCGGAGTTAGAGAATTTGCTAAACGATAACTACAATACTCTATTTGATTTAGAGCTACAAAAGAGCTTTAGCGAGAGTAAGTACAATTCGCTAACCTGGATTTCGCCAGTAATGCTTTCCTTTACGCGTAAGTGGAGTACGCAAGTGCCAGATGGTACGCATCCGTTTAATAGCTACTCTATAAGCATTAATCAGCCAATTTTTAAAAGTGGTGGAATATATTATGGTATTAAATTTGCCAAGTCTAACTATAATCTAGGCAAAGCTAATACTATTAAGCAAAAAAATGCACTAATTGCAAAAGCTGTAGAGTTGCTATTTAAGATAAAGCAGACAAAGCTAACAATAGCGAAGCTAAAGACTCAAATTGCAAATAGCAAAATCGAGATAAAAAGCCGAGACGAGTTATATAATGCAGGTGTAAGCGATAGTGTAGATTTAGATAGAGCATTAGCCAAAAAAGACGAAGCCGAAATTGCAATGCTAGATATGCAAGCCAATTTAGAAGAGCTAAAAGGGGCGTTTGCCAAAATTAGCAATAAAAACCCAAACCACTTAAGAGTGCCAAAGCTAAAAATGGTAAGCAAGTCGCAATATGTCGGTAACAATGTTGATATAGATGTAGCAAATGCAACCGCTAGGGCTCAGGAGTATGCCTCTAAAATGGTTAGAAGCAAGTATTTGCCAACGGTAAGTGTTGGGGCTAGTTATACTAAAATTTCTAAAGCCCAACCACATACTCGTGATAAATTTGCTAACTATTCGCTAACAGTATCTATGCCACTATCTGTAAATGTTGGCAATGATTTAGAGACAGCAAAATTAAAGAGTATGATAGCAAAAGTAAAAGCAAAAACTGCTAGAAAAGATAGCGTGCAAGATTATAAAACTATCAATAAAAAGATAGCAATAATTAATAGAAGAGTTGCATTAGCAAACAGAGAAGCGAGAACATACAAACGCCTTTTAAAATCGACAAAAAACCTATACAGAGCAGGGCAGAAGAGTATAAACGATGTTAAAGTGCTAAAAAACTCTCTGAAAATGAAGAGATTAGATGCTCAAATTTATAGCGTTCAAAAACAGTTAGAACTATTAAAACTTTATGCAAAGATGAGGTAATAAAATTGCGTTTTAGTGAATATATGCAAGAGTGGCTATATGGCGAAGATGGCTACTACAAAAGCTTTAAAGCCATAGGAAAAGAGGGAGATTTCTACACAGCAGTAAGCACAAGTGCCTTTTTTGGTGCATCGATTGCTAACTATCTTTATGGACAAATTAGCAGTGGTAAATTACCAAAAAGTGTAGCATTAGTAGAGATTGGAGCACATCAGGGTTATTTGATGGGCGATATGATACGCTGGCTATACTCGCAAGATGAAAGCCTGCTAAATAGTATGAAGTTTTGCATAATTGAAAGGCAAGATAAGGTAATAGAGGCACAAAAAGCATACTTTGAAGAGAACTTTGGCGACGCCGTTAAAATAGAGTACTACAAAAGCTTAACCGATTTAAATTTAGAGAGTGCCTTTTTCGTAAGCAACGAAATTTTCGACGCCTTCCCATGCGAACTTTATAAAGATGGCAAAATAGTAGTTATAAACGAACACAAAATAGAGTGGCAAGTTGCAAGTTTAAAAGAGCTAGAGTTCGCCAAAAAACACAGCCTAAGAACAGGCGAAATAGCCGTAGGCTACGAAGAGTTCGCTAAAGAGGTGGCTAGCAGTGCAAAAAGTTTTGAATTTGTAAGCTTTGACTACGGCGAAAAGTATGTGCGAAACGACTTCTCTATAAGAGTTTACAACAAGCACAAAACCTACCCACTATTTGACGAAGAGCTAGTTTTAAAAGAGCAATTTAAAACAGCCGACATAACTTACGATGTAAACTTCGCCCATGTAATAGAAGCCTTCGAAAATGCTGGTTGCCACTTAGTAAAATACCAAACCCAAGCTAGAGCATTAGTAGAGTTTGGAATTATAGATATACTAGAGCAGTACCACAAAATAGCTACACAAGTTCAGTATTTAGCTCAGGCTGATAAAGTTAAAACTTTGATTGCTCCTACTATTATGGGGGATAGGTTTAAAGTGGTTCATTTTAGGAAGAGTTAGGATGTTGGTGCTCCCAAAGTGTAACTTTGGAGCAAGTAAGTTAAGAAGGTTTTTCACAGTCTCGCAATTTGGGAGCTAAGGGGTATAATGGTTATATTATTTTTACCATATATCTTTCCAATATGCACCTTCTCCTTTGCATCTAGCACAATTTATATCATTCCCACAATTACAAGATTGATATTGTTGCTTTTCTTTGTTATAACCTTCCCCAAAGCAAGCATAACATTCACCTCCAGAATGAGCTATTCCTGTACCGTTACATTGTTGACAACGGTATTCATGCATTCTAGTGTCTCCAACACTATTGCTATTGTTTGAAAAGTGAGATGCTGAAGTAAAATGAAAAAGATCTATTTTACTACTTACTATAATAGCAAATAATGCATATAAACACCAAGCTAAAATTCCATACCAAGTATAATAACTAGATACTATTTTATTTATAATAGTATTTAAATCAAATGGAAAAAATAATACATACAAACACCAAATCAAAATCCATGCTGGTAAGGCAACAAGATAATGA
>WFYP01000304.1 GCA_015490055.1 Nitratifractor sp. | reverse complement strand
ATATTTATCTGTTTTGTAAGTATTTGTTTTTCTATGTTTTTTTCATTTAGTTGTTTTTCTATACTTTTCATATTTTATCTTTTTGATATATATTCAACGTCTGACTCCTCTTAGGCACTTATATCTAACCCATGATAGGGGTCAGACGTTGAATCTCCACCCTGCCCAATGCCATTTAGGGTAGCCACAAGGGCGTACCCCTACCATTCTAAACACAAAACAGCTACTAATGCAAGAAGTGTCTAACAGTAGTAAAGTACATTGCTATGCCGTGTTCGTTTGCGGCTTCTATTACTTCTTCGTCTCTGATGCTTCCGCCGGGTTGGATGATTGCTTTTACTCCTGCGGTTGCGGCTGCGTCTACTGAGTCTCTGAATGGGAAGAAGGCTTCGCTTGCTAGGCTTGAGCCTTCTATGCTTAGGCCTAGCTCTTTTGCTTTTTTGATGGCACATTGTGCGGCATCTACTCGGCTTGTCATTCCCATACCAACGGCTACCATTGCACCATCTTTAACATATATTACACAGTTGCTTTTTGTTAAGCCTGCTACTTTCCATGCTATCTCTAAGTCGCTAATTTGCTCTTTTGATGCTTCTAGTTTTGTAACACATTTTGCGTTTGTTACTTCGTTGTCGCAAATGCAGTCGCTGTTTTGGAATACAAAACCGCCGTCTATATGTTTAAAGTCTATTTTATCGCCTGCTACTTTTAGTTTCTCGCTGTCATAACTAAATAGTTTTAGTCTCTTTTTCTTGCTAAACTCTTCTATTGCCTCATCTGTAAAGTCGCCTGCTACTACAACTTCTAAGAATAGTTCGTTCATCTTTTTAGCTAGCTCTAAATCTACTACGCCATTTACCGCAACAACACCACCAAATGCAGAGATTGGGTCGCATTTTAGTGCTTCGGTGTAAGACTCTAGCAAGCTATCTTTAAGTGCAAATCCACAAGGGTTACCGTGTTTTACGATACATACAGCGTTTCTATCGCCAAAGCTCGTAGCTATTTTTATTGCACCATTCATATCGGTAAGGTTGTTAAAGCTAGCTTCGCCTTTTACTGCTTTGAAGTTTTGGCTAAAGAAGTTATCGAACTCGTAAAGTGCACCACTTTGGTGTGGGTTTTCTCCATATCTTGTATCGAATACTTTGTTTCCTACGATAAACTGCTTTGCTCCAAAACCGCTGTTGAATCTGCTATTCATATAGTTTGCAATCATTGCGTCGTATGCACCTGTGTGCTCGAATGCTTTTATCATTAAGTCTCTTCTAAACTCTAGTGTATCAGCTTTTTCTTTTAGTGCTGTAATTACTTTAGAGTAGTCGCTACTGTCTGTAACTATCAACACATCGTTAAAGTTTTTTGCAGCCGAGCGAACCATTGTTGGCCCACCTATGTCGATGTTTTCGATAATTTCATCGAAATCGTCTGTTCGCTCGATTGTAGCTTTGAATGGATATAAGTTTACACATACTAAATCTATACCCTCAATTTCTAGCTCTTTAGCTTGTGCTACATGTGCTTTGTCGCCTCTTTTGTGCAGAATTCCACCGTGAACATATGGGTTTAGTGTTTTTACACGCCCCTCGAAACACTCTGGGAATTTTGTAACTTTATCTATTTCGATTACGCTAACGCCCTCTTCTTGTAGTTTCTTAAAAGTACCGCCTGTCGAGATTATCTCGAAGCCTAAAGCCTCTAGCTCTTTAGCAAACTCTACTATACCTGATTTGTCACTAACACTTAGAAGTGCTCTCATTAGATATCCTTAAAAATAAAATATTCGCAATTATATCTAATCTCTCTTTATGTATAATATGCCAAAAGAACTCTAAAGGCATAAAATGATTATAATTCCTGCAAGAGTAGCATCTTCTAGGCTACCAAATAAAGTTTTAGCAGATATTGGTGGTTTGCCAATGGTAATACGCACAGCGAAGGCAGTTGAAGCAGTAGATAAGGTTGCTATTGCTACGGATTCAGAAGAGGTTTTAAATATCGCAAATGAGCACGGCATAGAAGCTGTACTTACAAGCAGTAGTTGTAAATCTGGAACCGATAGAATTTATGAAGCTTCGCAAAAGTTAAACTTAGCAGACGATGAAATTGTAATAAATGTTCAAGCAGACGAGCCATTTATAGAAGAGAGTGTTGTAAAGAGTATGCTTGATTTAACTAAAAAATATGCAAGCAATAGCGAAGTTATTGCTACAACTTGCTACAAAATAGTCTCGAAACACGAGGCACAAGATGCAAACTTAGTAAAAGTGGTTAGCAATTTAGATAATATAGCACTATACTTCTCTCGATCAATTATTCCGTACGATAGAGATGGCAACTTAAACGAGTACAAAGCACACTTAGGACTTTATGGCTTTACAGTTAGCAAGCTTGCTAAGTTTTGTACAATGCAAGGTGGAGTGCTAGAAGATATAGAGAAGCTAGAGCAGTTAAGAGTGCTAGATAATGGCTACAAAATTGCTCTAACAGAGGTTAAAAGCAAGAGCTTTGGAATAGACACTCAAGAAGATTTAAACAGAGCAGTAAAACTACACACAATATAAGGAGTTTCATTAAAATGACAGAATCAATAGGATTAGGAGTAGCAGGTAACTTTGCAAACCACTTAAAGCAAGCAGGGGAACTTAAAGATTTTGAAAATGTAAAAACTGAAGAGGATAATGCACCTAAAGGGATATTCCCATTTTATCTGCCAAATTCTGATACTTTTTTAGGTATTTACCCAATATGCGATGAAAAATTGGAGCTTCCAGAGTACGAAGCAAATGCACAAGTAGAGCCAGAGATTGCAATATTTTTTGAAATTCTATATGATGAGAATCAAAAGGTTACAGACTTAATAGCTAAAAAATTCACAACATTTAACGACTGTACAATTAGAAAAGATGGTGCTAAGAAAATATCTGAAAAAAAGAGTTGGTCTCCACACTCAAAAGGTATTGCTAAAGAGTGGATAGATATAGATAAATTTGAAGAGGGCGGAGTTATGGATAACTACCACCTATGCTCTTATGTTAAAAGAGATGGCACACTTCACCCATATGGAGTAGATGCACCGCTAATTGGATACTCTTACTTTTACACAAAACTTAAAAAGTGGTTAATAGATAAAATGAATCACCAAGCCGACTTTGGTCCACTAGAGGATATATCTGCACATTTAAAAGATGCCAACCATCCAAATAGTGCAATAATTACAATAGGTGCTACTGCTTACGAAAAGTTTGGAGAAGAGAATTACCTACAAAGTGGCGATGAGATTTTTGTAATTACTTACGATAAAAATAGATGTGATAACACGATAGATAAACAAGAGGGCAAAATAATTTTGCATCAAAAGGTGCTTTAAAAGTAAAGAGTTGGGGCTAAAAGTCCTTCTAATTATCTCTATCCGTTTGCCGCTTTTCCTAAATCCCACATAGGCATAAATATACCAAGAGCTAGTAGCAATACAAGACCTGCAATCATTGCAATCATAATAGGTTCAATATATGCAGATAGATTATCTATTAAGCTTTGGAATTGCATATTATAGTAGCCACTAACTTTTTCAAGCATTTTATCTAACTGTCCACTACTCTCCCCTGCTCTAATCATTTGAATACTCATATTTTCAAATAGACCTGTATCTTCAAAGGCTTCTGAAAGACCAACGCCTCTACCAATATTTGTATTAATTGTCTCTAACTGTTTTCGTATATAGCTATTTTCTACAACGCCAATAGCAGTAGATAATGCATCGGAAACAGGAATACCAGATTTAATTAATGAACCAAATACTAATGTATAATTATACATATTTGATAGATAAACAGTTTTTCCAATAAGGTAAAATTTTGGACTCGCTAGTATTTTATCTACATTATAACGAAATGCCACATCAGATTTATATAGATACTTAAATACAAAAAAGCCAACAACAATAAAAATAATTATAAAGACACCATAATTTCTAAAGAAGCTCTCTGTCGCTAATAAGAATTTAGTAGCAGCTGGTAAATTAGCGCCTAACTCTTTAAAAATCTCTCTAAATTTAGGTACAACTGCCATAATAACTGTAACAAACGCTATAACTAAAGCTACAATTACTGTAATTGGGTATCTCATAGCTTTTTTAAATTTGGCTTTATTATCTCGAATATTTTCTAAGATGTCTGCTAACTTATGGTATGCTTCAGGGAAGTTACCTGTAGTCTCACCTAATTTTGTCATTGCCATAACAATATGCCCCATCTGCTCTTTATGAGGTTCAAGAGCTTGAGACATATTTTTACCAGAATTAATATCATTAGCTATTGCGGCAAATATCTCTTTAGTTGCAGGATTTTTACTAGTATCGACTATATCTTCTAAGACATCGTGAATTGCAATACCAGCATCTGTCATAACAGCTATTTGTCTAATGTTAGATATCTTTTCATCTTCAGACATTTTGGGTTTAAAAATACTACCAAAACTTTTCGTAAAATCATTAAAAACTTCGTCAATAGGAGCCGAAGTCTCTTCTGTATTTACAACTACTATATTATGTTTACTCTTTTTTACTATGGCAGAAGCTTCAAATTTATTAGTAGCTTTGACAATTTCACTTAATTTTTGTCCTCTAAGTATATAATCTACTTTATAATGCATTATTACAACCTTGCTACTCTATATATTTCATCAATAGTAGTTTTACCATCAAGAGCTTTGCCAACTCCATCTTCAAACATCGAGATAAAACCTTCTGCATCAGCTTGCTTAATGAGCTCCTCTTTAGAAGCTTCATTGGCAACCATTCTTGCCATTTCATTACTTACAGTTAAAACTTCAGATATCATCTCTCTACCTTTATAACCAGTATTGTAGCACAGCTTACAACCTTTACCTTTATAAAACTGTATCTTACGATCTTTAGGAATATACTCTTGAATTTCAGATAATATTGACCCTCCGATAGTAACTTCCTCTTTGCAATGTGGACATATTTTTCTTACAAGTCTTTGTGCTTGAATAGCTACTAATGAACCACTAACTAAATAACTCTCGATACCCATATCTATCATTCTATAAATTGCAGAAATCGCATCGTTTGTATGCAGTGTAGATAGTACTAAGTGTCCAGTCATTGCAGCTTGTATTGCAATTCTTAAAGTCTCTGCATCCCTAATCTCACCAATCATAATTTTATCTGGATCTTGTCTTAATATGGAACGCAAAGCAGAAGCGAATGTAAGTCCTGCACTATTATTAACTTGCACCTGCTGAATACCATTCATTTGGTACTCGACTGGGTCTTCAACAGTAATAATTTTATCTTTAACACTTTTAATAGCATTTAATGAAGCATAAAGTGTTGTAGTCTTACCACTACCTGTTGGACCAGTTACTAAAACAATACCATATGGAGTAGAAATTCCCTCTTTAAAACGATTATAGTTTACATCATTCATACCCATATCTTCTAAGGTAATTAGAGTTTTAGATTTATCCAAAATCCTCATAACTATTGATTCACCAATTAGTGTAGGAAGTGTAGATACACGAAAATCAAAAGCTTTATCTGCCACGGTTGCCGAAAATCTACCATCTTGTGGCTTTCTTCTCTCTGCAATATCTAAGTTAGATAATAGTTTTATTCTTGAAGCAAGTGGACCAAAAACTATTTTATCAAAAATAAATCTCTGCTGTAGCATACCATCTACTCTATCTCTAACTATACAGTTTTTTTCAGTTACTTCAATATGGATATCACTTGCTCCTGCAACTATTGAACTTTTAAGTATTAAATCAATAAGCTTTAATACAGCTGGTGATTCTTCATCATCGCTATCAGAAGTACTTTTTAAATCTTGTATAACTTCTTCTACATAAATTTTTAAACTCTCATAAGTCTCTATTTGTATCAGTTTATCTTTAATATCTTGTGCTTTAGAGAGTCCAATTTTAACTATTTTTTTTGGAAAATATCTATTAATTGCATCTTGTGCAGCCATATCAAAAGGGTCGGCAAAAACTACTAAAACATATATATCATCTTCTTCAAGAACAATAGCTTTATTTCTTAAAAGCAAAGAAGTAGGAACTTTATTTAATAG
>WFYP01000303.1 GCA_015490055.1 Nitratifractor sp. | reverse complement strand
TGTTGTTAAGTGTGGTAAGCAGTGTGGATATAATAGCGTAAAAAATATAAGAATAGCTAAGAAAATATCAGTATTTGGAAGTGATGAAGTTAATATAGATTTAACTAAATAGACTATACAAACTTTCCTAAATAAAGCAAGTTGCACCACTTTATAAATGTGGTGCTTTACAAGGGATTGGATTGACTTTTCACTCTTGTCAAAATATATAATAATACTACAGTTGCATAGCATTTTAGAAAATAATATTTAATGAGATTTATGTTTTATTAGTAACTGAAGTTAGTAATTATATTGTTAAAGTAGCTAAAAAATTAGAGAGAAAATATTGAGTAAGGGCAAAAGTTGCCCTAATTAGGTAGAGATTACTCTACTACCTCTACAACTACTTCTGGACCTTCCCAGATTCCGTGCTTTGTACAGTAACCGTGAGCTACCAATTTAAGCTTTTTACCAGTTGGGATAATAGTAAATGTTGTAGTGTTATGAGCTTTTGTATTACCTAATGTACCTGGTACATAAGTTGCTCTTGCTAATAGTGTATCGCCATTAAATAGAGTTACAGACTCTATATAGTGGTCAAAATCGTCTGGATGAGTATATTCGTTCCCCATTTTTACTGTTACTTCAAATGGCTCACCAGCTTTTGCTGTTTTTTCGCAGTGAACAAATGGTGAGTGTCTATCGATTAAGTCTTTCTTCGCTTCTCTATCGATTTCTGAAATGTCTTCGTACTTGTGAATCTTTGGCATGTTAATCCTTTTATATTTGTTTTAGTATTGCTATTATAGCATAAAAAAAGTCAAATAGGATAATATTACTCCTATTTAATTCTCTTTTATTTTACTTTTCGCCCAATCTCGTAACACTTTTACTTGTTTTGGTGTTAATCTAGCATCTTTATGAAATAATAAATAGTCAGCAGGTGGCATTGTCTCTACCTTTAGTGAATCTACTATACCTTTATATATTTTCTGTTTTTTCTTTTCATCATATTTATTAAATATAGAAAAATTAAGCCATGCTCTACCATTTTTAATATGAGCATGTACACCAATAGAGATAGGAGATATATTTCCATACCAAGGCATTTTTGTTTCGTTAGAGTGACAATCGTAACAGCTTGTTTTTAAAATATTCATTACCTCTTTAGGTGCTTTTATCTCATCAGCTGGTGTTGCTTTTGGTGGAGTTGGAATATCTATTCTTATAAATTGTAGTAATAAAACTACGCCTAATGTCCAACCAATAATATTTAAAAGAACTTTCAACTATTTATCCTTTCCTGTAATTGTGCATTGTCCTGTTATTGCACATGCTGGACAAATACCAGTAATACCTGCAATTAAAGGTATAACACCTAAATAGAACCAACTATTTCCAGAGTAGTATCCATACCCTATTAAGGCAGCTCCTAAAATAATTCTAAACGGCCTACAAAATTTTGCTATTTTCTTTGCATTTATTGCCATAAATGACTCCTTATTAAGGGCACCTCTAATAATAGGTAATACCCACCCTAAGGGCATCTCTAGCTTTCCTCTATGCGTCGTTACATCTTTTCGAATTAGCCCAGCTAGTCCTACAAAGATGTGCCTAGCCTGTGATTAAAGCTAGAGATGTTGTGGGTATCACCTATTTTTAGAGGTGCCCTTTAGTATTTTTACAGAGTAATATTACTATATATTTATTAAATAAAAATAAATAAAAAAGATTAATTGGTATTATTGATAGTAAAATGCCCAAAGAGGGCAAGAAGTATTTTTTTACTTATCTCTTCTTAACTCATCTGCTGAATTTAACTCCATTACTTTCCACGGTAAACCTTGGCGGTCTAACTCTTCCATAAATGGGTCTGGGTCGAACTCTTCCATATTGTGTACACCTGTTTTGTACCACTTCTTCTCTAGCATTAGTTTTGCCCCTATCATTGCAGGTACACCTGTAGTGTAGCTAACTCCTTGGCTAAGTACCTCTTTGTAACACTCTTCGTGGTCGCTTACTTGGTAAATATATATACTCTTTTTTACACCATCTTTGTAACCTGTTGCAACTACTCCTATGTTTGTTTTACCTTTTGTTCTCTCTCCTAAACTTGCTGGGTCTGGTAGTAGGGTTTTTAAAAACTCCATTGGTACTATCTTTTGCCCTTTGTGCTCTACTGGCTCAATTCCTAACATTCCTACATTCTCTAAACACTTCATATGTGTTAGATAACTTTCTCCAAATGTCATAAAAAATCTTATTCGCTTTAAGCCTTTGATATGTTTTACTAAACTCTCCATCTCTTCATGGTAAAGAAGGTAGCTATCTTTTTCGCCAATTTCTGGATAATCCCAAATTTGCTTTATCTCCATAGGTTTTGTCTCTATCCATTTGCCATCTTGCCAGTATCTACCATTTGCACTTACCTCGCGTAAGTTAATCTCTGGGTTAAAGTTTGTAGCAAAAGCGTAGCCATGGTCGCCTGCATTGCAATCTAATATATCTATTGTCTCAATTTCATCAAAATAGTGCTTTTGAGCATATGCACAAAATACATTTGTAACGCCAGGGTCGAAACCACTACCTAAAAGAGCCATAATATTTGCATCTTTAAAGTTTTTATCTCTTGCCCACTGCTCTTTATACTCAAATTTTGCTTCGTCTGGATGTTCGTAGTTTGCTGTATCTAAATAATCAACTTTGCACTCTGTACAAGCATCCATTATGGTCAAATCTTGGTAAGGCAAAGCGACATTTATAACAATATTGGCATCTACTTTTTTAATTAAATTTACCAACTCTTCAACACTATCGGCATCTACTTGCTCTGTACCTATCTCTACACCAACTTTATCTTTTATATTAGCTACAATATCATCACATTTAGACTTTGTTCTACTAGCTAAAGTAATATTGCCAAAACTCTCTTGATTCATTGCACACTTAAATGCTACTACATTTCCAACGCCACCTGCTCCAATAATTAATGTATTTATATTACTCATTTCTCTCCTTTTTAGCTATTTTATCAAATAACTTATAAACGCCAAAGCGTAACTCTTTGCCAGTTAATATATAGTATAGTTCATTATCGTTATTTATTATTAATTCAAAATCTTCACGAGCCTCTTGTGTTGATGCAATAAGTAATCTATCGCTAACTTTAACTTCATAATTGTCATCTGGAAGCAGTGTTATCTCTTCTTTTCTATTTTTAACCATTAAAAATATTATTTTTGAGCGTTTACTTCTATCCTCTAATGACCTAGCAAGAAGCCCCAAATTAATAGTTCCACCATTTTTAAGATATTTAGTTAATGCATATGCTTCGCTTTTTACTATTCTAACTTCAAAAAGTTCAACTATATTATTTGAAATAATTTTAAGACTTTTTGTTAAATCTTCTGCCCAATCATTAGTTTTTTTATAAATTTCTTCTAAAAATCTATATGCAAGTGGCATAGAGATTAAACGGTGTACATGTTCAGATATAATCTCTTCTAAAATATATACTCTATCTATTTTTGCAGAGTTAAATATTGTAATATCGTCAATGGTGTTTTCTCTACCAATAGTGTAAATATCTGGGTTTATATTTTTTGCAGCTCTTAGGATTGTTAAATTTATTAAGTCATCTTTTGTTGCTGCAATAATTGCTACAGCATTTTTTATTCCTGCTTTTACAAGCTCTTTATAATCTTGAGCATCACCAAATATTGCACTATTTTTTTTAGCTTTATGACTTGCAGATTTTAAATCTATAAAGCTACACTCTATATTTGCTTTATCTAGTGACTCTCTTAAAGCCTTACCCATTCTACCATATCCACATATTATGTATTTTCCTTTTGGCAGTGGGTCGTACTCTTTAATATCTAAATTATGATCAAAAATCACCATCTCTAAAAACCATAAATTCGGTGCAGAAATTGCTAAATAAAAACGATTAGCAACTAAATTGAATGGGTCTATAATACTTTTTATTCCTAAGTTTTTAAGATGTTCAGTTTGTTCTTTTGTTGATGATTTTACTACAATATTTATTTTTTGATTTAGTAGTCTTGCTAAAAGGGCTATTTTAGTATTTTTAAAGTCGTTATCAAATAAAACAATTATAGCTTTACAATTTCTTTTGCTTATTCCTGCTAATCTTAATGTATCTGGAGAATCTATATTTGCAGATATTGCATAAACTTCTGGAATAAAATTTTCTAATTCTAATTCGTCTATTTTTTCTTGATTTTTATCT
>WFYP01000302.1 GCA_015490055.1 Nitratifractor sp. | reverse complement strand
AAGATGGGTCAAATCATATTGACTATTATGAAATAGAGTATCTAAAGACAAAAACAGATATATACAGTATAGATATTAAAGTTTTAGCTCCTAAAAATAGAACTTTCCCAATAGAAGCATATTTTGGTAGCTATCAAGAAGAGAAGCAAAAAATTATTATTGATATTAACAATCAAAATAACCATTTTCATGCTATATTTAATACAGATACATTTAACCAAAATATTGACTATTTAATTGGTGTAATGGTGGGCATTGCTGATAGCAATGAAAAAAATCCTATAGCTAAAAAAGTGATATTAAGTAAAGAAAAACATATAGATTTAGATAAACTTTATTTAATATTAAATGAGACACAACAGATTATTGCAGATGAACAAAACTTTACTCTTAGTCATTTTAACAATGAAAAATATGCTTATCTAAAAAAATATTTTAAAGGTATCTCTGATTATAGTAATCTTTTTAAAAAACTTTCAAAAAATCAATTTTATGATTCATTCTATCATCAACTTGGATTTAATAAACTCTATTGTACCAATAAAGTTTTTGATAAAATCAAAAATAGTGGCTCTTTTTTTACTCATAGTAGAGAAGATATTATTAAAACTTTAATAAAATCACAGTATATAGAAGGCTATCAACAGCTTTCTATTGTAATGCCAACCTATGAACCAAATAATATTTTTGAACACTTTTCAGAAAAGGTAAAAGAGATTCAAAATGAACTAATTATCCTTAGCTCTCAAATATCTATTAATATTATTTTTATACTTCAAAACTGTAAAGAATCACTCTCTAAAGAGTTTATCCAAAGTATAGAGAAACTTTCAAAAACTATAACTATCGAATTAATATCAAAGACCTCAATCGAACAAGAAGTTAATAGTGTAGATTTTATTTTTACAGATAAACAAAAATTTTTAGTAACAAAATATTTACGACAAGAAAATCCATCTTTTTATATCTGTAAAGATAAGCATATTATTACTCAACATCAAAATAGTTTTTATAAAATAAGAAAAAAAGCTATCTCATATCAAGAGTTCAAAGAGAATCCAAAACAGCTTTGCAATAATTTTGAACCTATAATAAATAAACTACAAGGAGAATGGTTTCACTATTTCTATGGAAGTCAGATACACAATAAGAAACTTAAATTTTGGAAAAATAGGCTTTTAATCCATTTTGATAAAAGTATTGAATATTTTTCAAATGTAATCAACAAAACAGATAATGGAGAGCTTATGCTTTTAGGAAAACAGATACTACTTACTTTTGTAGATATAGATACAGAACATAGTTCGATTATACTATTTGAGCGAGAGGATATAATAGAACAAGCTTTTATAGTGAAAATGATAGACAAACAGTACAGAAATAATCTTGATATGTTTACAATAGGAATCTTTTCTAAAATTGAAATAAGTGAAATAAATGTAAAAGAAATATTAGGGGATATTGAAGCTGTAAGAACATTAGAAAATAGAGATATAAAGAAACGACTCAATAATTTTTTGATAGAGAAAGATGGTTACTATAATCGAACTAAGCTATAATATTGCCAAAGAGCTTAACTTACACCATAGAGATGTACTTCTATTTGGAATTATGAGTAAAGAGGAGCTTCCTAAAGAGGAGGTTTTAAAACTTTTAAATGCCATTCATAAAAAAGAGTCTGAAGATTTTAGGCTTAAAATTGATGATGGGTTTGACTCGTTTTTGGGGGAGTATTTGAGTTCTTAAGTGCAATAGAGTATAATCACCTAAAAAAGGAGAAACTTATGCTCCCTTATGGAATAAGCGACTTTAGACGCGTTAAATTAGAAAAGTATTATTATATAGACAAAACCCATTTTATACCAAAAATAGAAGAGCAACCCCCTTTTATATTTTTAATTCGCCCACGACGATTTGGAAAATCTCTCTTTTTAAATATGTTGGCATTTTATTATGATATTTTTTATAAAGATGAGTTTGAGGCTGTTTTTCATGACTGCTATATCTATCAAAACCCTACTAGAGAAAAAAATAATTACCATATTTTAAAGTTTGACTTTAGTTCTGTAAGTACTAAAGGGGATATTGATGATAACTTTAGTTTTATCTGTAATAGTGATATGCAATTTTTTATTAATAAATACAGACTTAATATTACCATAGACCCAACACTATCAGCTCATAAAAATCTAAAAACTATATTTGATGGTTGTAAAGAGTTAAATATTCCAATCTATGTTATGATAGATGAGTATGATAACTTTATAAATAACTTATTAATGCACAATCAAACAGACTATAAAAAGTTAGTAAGTAGTAAAAGTGAAGCGATTTACAAAGAGTTCTTTAAACTCCTAAAAGCAGGAACAAGCGATAACGCCTCTTCTATAAAAAAGATGTTTATTACAGGAGTTAGCCCATTAGCTATGTATGATGTGACAAGTGGAAGTAATATTGGAACAAATATAACTAATGATTACTCCTTTAATGATGCTGTGGGAGTTACAAAAGAGGAGTTAACTCAACTCTTAGAACACTACTCATTAGAAAAGAGTAACTCACTCAATATAGATGATTGGTATAATCACTATAGATTTAATGAGAGAATAAAAGATACTATTTACAATACAGATATGATTTTATACTATGTAAAGAGTCTAATTTTAACAGGAGAACCACCAAGAAATATGGTTGATTTAAATGTTAGAACAGACTATAGTAAACTGCGTTATCTAGTCTATACTAATCAAAAATTAAATGGAAACTTCTCAATACTTCAAGAGCTATTTGGAAAAGGGTATATAACAGCCTTAGAGTTAAAAGATAGCTTCTCTGCTTTTGAGCTTAGAAAAAGTAATAACTTTATCTCTTTGCTCTACTATTTAGGATTAATTACAATAGATAAATACTATAGAGGACGACTCTATTTTAAAATTCCAAACCAAACCATTCAACGGATTATGGCAGAGTATATTCAACAAGCACTTGAAGAGAGTGAGATATTTGATATTGACCTTAGTGCCTTTAAAGATACCATTAATGAGTTTGCTTATGATGGTTCACTTAATGTTTTTCACTACTTAGCCAATGAGATAAAAGAGCGTTCAAAAGTAAGAGACTATATTAGTGGTGAGAGCTTTGTTAAAGGATTTTTTACAGCCTATTTAGGATTAAGCCCTTACTATGGAGTCCTTACAGAGCAAGAGAGAAATAAAGGTTTTGTAGATATTTATCTAAAAAAAGCTCCAAATATAGAAGATGAGATTATAGAGGGGTTAATAGAGCTAAAATATATTCCCAAAAGTAAATTTAGCCAAGAAGAGTTAAATAAACAAATCAAACAGGCTAAAGAACAGCTTGAACAGTATAACCCACAAGGGTGGTTAGAGAGAGGGGTTATTGTTGTCTTTAAGGGGTGGGAGATGGTCTACTGTGAGTGGATTTAACCACTCTAATCCTCTTTTTTCTTAGGATTCAACTCTATCTTTATTCTATCTTTATCAAATATTTTTTGAGCTAACTCTTGTACATCTTTAGCTGTTATGCTTTTGACTAATGCCTCATCACTATAGACTCGCTCAAAAGCATCACCATGTTTATAATGCATCTCCATTATATCTGACCAGTAACCATTTTGACGTAAGTTGGTCTCATGTGCTGTTTCGTAAGCTTTTTTATAGACATCTAGCTCCTCTTTGGTGATTGGTTCTGTTTTAATATTCTCTACAACACCTTCTGCCATCTTAATAAGCTCCTCTTTTCGTTTAGGGTCACAAGCAAATGAGATAACAGCATGAGATTTAACCTCTAAGACATCTAATCCTATGGAAGCTCCTATACCGTAGACTCCTGATTTATCTTCACGAATTAGCTTACGTAGACGAGTGTTAAGTATCTTGTGTAATGCTTGTGCTACAAATTTTCTTCGTGTACTATATGGTACTTTACTCTCATACTGTAGGACAACTCGCGTTCTATTTTCATTATTGTAGTTTCTACTAAACTCTACTTCTCCTTTTAGGTGAGGTATCTCTCGTTTTATAAACTTTTCATCTCTCTTTTTAGTAGGTAAATTTGCTAAATATTTTTGAGCTAAAGCTTTAACCTCATCATAAGAGATATCCCCAACAACCATAACTACAAAGTTGTTAAAATCAGAGAATCTATCTTTAAATATCTCTAACATCTCCTCTTCATTATACTTCTCTATACTCTCATTGGTCTCAAAAACTATACGTTTATTGTTTTTACGATAGAACTTTTTAACCTCTCTAAAAAATTTGGTCTCTGGGTCATTTAGTGCTTTTGTTGCATTGATTTTTAAAATATTTTTAATGTTATTGGTCACTCTTTTGTCTATTTTAGGTTGTGTTATCTGTAAATAGAGTAGTGCAAACATGCTCTCTATATCTTTTCTGTTAGCATACCCTAGAATACTCTCTGTTCGTAGATGAATTCCAAACCCAAGATTGATACTCTTATCACTCAAAATCCTATTTAATTCAAGCATAGAGTAGTTAGCAACTCCTGAGTTAGTCACAAAACCAGTTGTATTTCTTAGCTCTAAGAGTTTATCTGCTTCATAGAGTGACTCACCTCCATAACTAAAACCTTTTAGACGTACTCTATCTTTTGTAAAATCACTCTTTTTAAAGGCTAACTTCAAGCCATTCTCTAAAGTAAACTCATGAATATCTGTCTTTTTATAATAATGCTCACTAACAATCTTTTTAGAATTTAACTCATCTACCTTTAAATCACTTGGTAACTTTTTAGTTCTGCTCACATCACTTAGATGCTCTTTTGCCTCCTCAATAGTTTCAAGTACCTCTCTATTTGAGTAGCTTTTTCCTGTAGAGTTTTGAAAAATTATCACCCTGTCTTTAAAGTTAAGAAATTTTCTAAAAAGAGCATTTATCTCTTCTATTTTTATATCTTTTATCATCTCTTTTTTAAGCTTATACTCAACATCATAATCTACAAAAGTTTGGTCTTTATTTCGTGCATAGTAGAGTAAATCACCACTTAAAGAGCCTGATGTTTGGTCATGCACACGAGCATAAGACTTCTCATTAGAAGCTAACATCTCAGCTTTGACTTGGGCTAAATCATTTTTAGAGAAACCATATTTTTGGAAACTAAAGATTAATGCATAAAGCTCTTTAAGTGCTGGTAGTGCATCTCCATCTTTATAAGAGGCTGAAAAGGCGTAAGCACCTCTATCTTTACTAAAAGAGGTTGAACCAAAGTTAATAATAGTCGCCTTTGGATTTGCTTTTTCTATCTGCTCTTTAGCTTTTATAGCAAAAAGCTTAGTCATCATATTGTCTACAAGCTCTTTTCTAAAGTCGCTTTTAGTTAAAGTTGGATCTAAATGGTCAAGATAGTAAACATCTAAACTGTTAGAGGTTATCTCTTTATCCCATACAGTCTTAATTCGTGTTACATTATTCTCTGGAATAACCCTTGCCACCCGTTTTGGGTGTGAAGTTCTCTTTAGACTACCAAAAGTCTTTTTTATCATCTCCTCTACTTTAGTAGTGTTAAAATCTCCTACAGCTATAAAGTGCATAAGTTCAGGACTGTACCAACATTTATAAAAAGCTTTTACATCATCTACAGGAATATGTCTAATTATCTCTTTTTTACCAATTGCCTCTTTATGAAAATAGGGGCTATTTTTAAATATAAGAGGCTCTACTTGTTTAAATATACGCTCTCCAACATTATCACGAAGCCGTGCCTCTTCTAGTATGACCCCTCTCTCTTTGTTAAACTCTTTTTTATTAAAAGTTATTCCCACTGCCCAATCAGAAAATACTGTAAAACTTCTCTCTAGGTTATCTTTTTCTAAAGGAACAGTTAACATATAGATAGTTCGTTCATAACTTGTATTTGCATTTAGGTCACCTCCAAACTCAACTCCTATCGACTCTAAGTAGTCAATTAAATCATTTTTTTTAAAGTGTGTTGAACCATTAAATGCCATGTGTTCTACAAAGTGAGCAATTCCAAGTTCACTCTGATTCTCTTCAAGAGAACCCACCTTAACCAACAGACGTAACTCTGCTCTATGCTTGGGCTTTTTGTTATGCATAATAGTATATTTAAAGCCGTTAGATAGTTCTCCCTCAATAACACTCTTCTCTTTTGGAAGAAGTTCAGATGTCATTGCCATTTTAGCAAAAAGAAGATATGGAAGGAGAAAGAATAGAACTAGAAGTTTTTTCATAAAAAGCCTTTTTAAAAGTTTATTTAGAAATATACTTAAAATTAATAAACCAACTGTTAATAAGATTAAATAAAAAATTATAAACATAAATTCTATGATTAATTGCAACTATATCTAAAAGTATCATCTAAATCTAAAGGTAAAATTAAAGTTTGAAATTTCCTCTCTCTACTATCAATACATATAATATCTCTTTCACTATTGTTATTATCTACATAACTTTGAGCATATTCAGCATTTAAAACTGGCTTGTTTGAATCAATAAATGGTTGTAGTTTATCACACTCATTATTCTCATAACACTGTTCATTTAGACTAAAATCATAGAATGGTTCAAGTTTAGAAATCTGCTCTAAATCATTTTTAAGTCCAACGCTTAATCCCCTTTTATGTGCTTCATTTGCTATAAATTTATTATAAACTAATTGTTCA
>WFYP01000301.1 GCA_015490055.1 Nitratifractor sp. | reverse complement strand
CTTGTGGTAGTGGTAAAAAATATAAACATTGCTGTGGAAAGAGTGGACCTAAAAAAGGTGTTTTTGCTTCTTGAAAACATCTATAATTCCCTATCTAGTAAAAAGATTTCTGCGTTTTGATAAAGAGCAGCCTTTTATCTTTTTATCGGCACTACTTGCTTTTTTGGGCATTACTTTAGGAGTCACAGTACTTCTTGTAGCTATGGCACTTATGAATGGTTTTGATAAAGAGTTTAAAAAGAAACTCACTACTATGAACTATCCCCTTACTGTTGCACCTCGTTTTTATGGCGCAGTCAATAATAAGTTGCTTATAGATTTAGAAACAAAATTTCCCGCTCTTACATTTAGTCCTTATGTACAATCTTCTGTTATGATTAAAAGTGGCTCACAGCTTGAGGGTGGTTATTTATTTGGAGTAAATTTTCAAGAGGAAGCAAAGGTAAATAATGTTTTAGCAAAAGCGATAAAAAATAATAAGTTTAAAAAATTTGATGTTATTATAGGAAAAAGCTTAAAGCAGGAGTTTGATCTCTTCAGAGATGAGAAGCTGATGTATATCTTTACAAATGTAGAGCCAGGTGGACTCTCTATAGCACCAAAAATAAAACGTTTTAAAATCAAGGCTGTTTTTGATTCTGGTCTCACTGCTTATGATAAAGCATATAGTTATACAACACTTGCCGCGATGCAGACCCTGAAACATATACCTGCAAATATGTACGATGGCATACATGTCTATTCTCAAAATCCTCGATCTGATATTGTGAAGATTGAAAGTTTTCTTTCTTCTAGTGTTATTGTTCGAGGTTGGTGGGAGGATAATGTAAACTTTTTTGCAGCTATGGAGATGGAGAAGACCTCTCTTTTTATTGTCTTAATGCTTATAATTCTCATTGCTGCCGTTAATATCATCTCTTCACTGTTAATGACTGTTATGAATCGACGTTCAGAGATAGCACTTTTACTCTCCCTTGGTGCTACAAGTGCTGAGATTAAAAAAGTCTTTTTATATCTTGGGGTAATCATCGGTATTGGTGGTATAATTACTGGCATATTTTTAGGGCTTAGTGGGATCTGGGTACTAAGTAATTTTGACATTATCTCTTTACCAAAAGATGTTTATCCGACTTCTACCCTTCCATTAGATCTTAGTCTTAGAGACTTTATCCTTATAGTTGTCGGTGCTTTTACTATTGTAGTTTGTTCTTCTTATTATCCAGCAAAAAAAGCAAGTGAAGTGGATATTTTAACAGTGTTAAGAAACGAGTAAGAAGTTATTTTTTCTTCTTACTCGTATTACTATCAAATGCCTCGTAAATGTACTTATAGGGAAGAGTAAGTACTCTTTTTATAATGTTTATCGGCGCAACAATAATATCTTTTGCTAGTAATGATGATACGGTTGGATTTTTTATATCTCCACTGATTTTTAATGCCGTAGAGAGACTGTCTTCTCCAAGTAAAATATAACCAAGAACGGGAACTTTAGCAAGACTGCTTCCTAAGTCGGATTTAAGAGTCAATTTAATGTTCATTTTCTTTTTATTTAAATCAACTGTTCCCTTGCCAATAATTTTCATCTCTTTGGAATTAAGATAGATATTTTTAATATTAAAAATACTCTTTTTTGATTTGAATTGGACAATGGCTTCTTTTACATAGAGACCATTTTTATTATATCCTGGTAAACTAAAGGTAACAAGTGAAGGAATAGTATTGATAAATGCGAGTATATTATTTAAAACTACATACTTTTTTATTGTTGTCTTTTTTATATGGATCACTCCTTTGTAGTCGTTGAGTTTACCGTTAAGAGAAAAGTCTAAAGAGCCATTTGAAAAATCACTACGAGAGAAGAGCTTATTCATAAATTTATCGTCAAAACTCTCACCATAAAGGCGAAATTCCTCATCTTTTAATTGTAAAAAAGCACTCCCTTTAGCATGAAATAGTTGTGCTGTAAGAATTTTATTAATGTAGTGAAGAGTAAGAGTATCATAGAGAATTTTCTTATTCTTAGCGAGATAAATATAAGATTTTTTTGCCTCGACATTTATTTTAAGTGTATTTTTATTTTTATTTTTGTTTTTTTTGAAGTTTGTAATGGCATCTAAGAGAGCATAGATATTCAAGGGAGCATTATTTAGTTTAATCTTGACATCATCTTTAATAGTAATATGGAGTTGATTGTTTATAGCTATAAAGAGTTTTTCTTTATAGATTTTTCCTTTTATAAAGTACTTATCAGTAGGTTTTTCCCCCCTAAGTAAAATTTTGTAAGGATATACAATTGTTGCTTTAAATCGGATATATTTATCGTTTTTATTTTTAAAAAGAGTAAACTTTCCATCTGTTATATTTAGCTCTTGCAGTAGTTTAGAATTGTTTGCAATATACTTTATGTTATTAAAATCAACTCTCCATCCACTCTTTTGAGAAATAAATTTAGTAGCTAAATTGTTTGATACGATTGTAATATTATCATCAAGAATTTCGGAAGAGAGTAGAATTTTATCATTTTTATAGAGAATTTTTTTTGTATTTGGGTCACTAAG
>WFYP01000300.1 GCA_015490055.1 Nitratifractor sp. | reverse complement strand
GGGTATTCTGTTAAGATTTAAAGGATTTTTAAGACAGAACATTAAGTTAAGAGTTTTAACTCCATAAAATACATAAAGCTTAAAGCACAAAGCCAAAAGCTTGCTACAATGTCATTCCCGTGAAAACGGGAATCTACAGTTTAAATTGCCGAAAAAGAACTTTTTCAACTTTTAGGCAGTTAAAATTGTGGACTCCCACTTCTGTGGGAGTGACGAAGTGGTTAGCTTTAAGCTTTGTGCTTTGAGCTTAAAGCCAAGAAATGGATATAGAGTCCTTAACTTAATGGCAATGGAGGTACCCTTTAGTTATAACAACTAGTGCCCAAAAGGGCAAAATGTATGAGCCAACCTGACTCTAAACTAGTGTTATCAACCGCTTATACTACAATTTGCGTAACCGCCAACAACGCCTGTTGCTTCCTCTTCATAAGTTGCATCACGCTCGCTTACTACAGTTACATCAAACTCTAAATCTTTACCAGCTAATGGGTGGTTGTAATCTATTGTAACTTCGTTATCATCAAAAGCTACAACTTTCACCTCTGCTTGGTGACCATCTGCACCTTGTCCGTAGAGTGTCATACCTTCAGTTAGGTTTATACCTTTAAACTGCTCTCTTGGTAGCTTTTGAAGACCCTCTTGAGTATATTCACCATAAGCATCTTTTGCCGGTACTACAATCTTGGCACTATCTCCAGCACTCATACCTACAAGTTGTGCCTCTAAACCAGGTATTAATTGCCCTTTGCCCGTTATAAACTCTAGGGGCATTCTACCTTTGCTGCTATCTATAACTTCTGAGCTTCCAACTTCTTTTAACTCATAATCTATAGAAACAACACTATTTGCCTCTTTTATAGCCATCTAATTCCTTTCATAATTTGTATCGCTATTGTAAAGGAATAAGCTTAATACTAGATTACTCAACAACCAACATTTCATTAGCACCTTTTTGAAATTCGTACTTACTTTTTACTATTTTGGCATTAAACCCTAAACTTTTAAAATGTTCTACTACTCCAATTATATGGGGTGAACGGTTGTTTTTTAGGGTTACTATTGGGAGCACAAAAACCTATTTAGCAACTCTTCTATAGTGTTAATGTATTAGAGATCAGAAATTAAATATCCACTATTATTTACATTGAGAAAGGTCTATTTTAAACATTTGACTCCTAACACAATAATAAAGCTTAAAGCCCAGGAGTTAGGGGCTGTTTGGTGTAGTTGTATATTTGTTTATGGGGTCGTTTATGGGGTCAGACGTTGAAAATACACCTTTTTTAATCAAGAAAATAGTGGATATTCAACGTCTGACCCCTATTTTTAATTTATTTTTTATTTCTTCTTTCAATCAGCCAAACCTTTTTTGCCAAATAGCATAAAAAAAAGAGTTTTTAATATTCCAATATTTTGTTCTTTTAAATAATCATAAGTAGATTTATTTTGCTCTTCTAATATTTTAGCCATAGAAATACAACCATCTTTATAGCCTTGTTTACAAGCACGCGTATAATATTCTAATGCCTTATCATAATCAATAGGATTTCCATATTCACCATATTCAAAAGTAGCACCTAAATATACTAAATCTTCATATCTACCGTTTTTTATGGCTTCTTCTAAAAATTTTACTCCTTTTTTAATATCACCTAATTCAATATATAATTTTCCTAATAAACTATTTGAATATTTATAATCTTTATTTAACTTGTTCATATATTCTATTGCTTTATATAAATCTTTTGGTATTCCTTCTCCTTTATGATACATACTGACTATATCCATAGTTGCAGGGTCATATCCCTGCTCACTTAATTTTTTAAATGCTTTAAATGCATCATCATATTCTTTATTATTAAACAGTTCTTTTGCACTAGAATATGCTTTTTTTATATCTTTGGTATCCATGTGAGTACCTTTTTAATTAAATTTTCAATGCCCTCTTTGCTTACTTCAATAATCTGTTTTTCTCGTGTATACGCTGAAGTATCTCTATATCTAGCACGTCCATCATGCTGTAAAGAATAATAATTTACCATTATATGAATTATAAATCCTGCGGTATTTTTAGCTCCAAAAACAGCTACAGAACTTGCTGTTCCTGCACACCCAGCCACAGAAATAGCTATTGTATCATTTCTATTGGCTTCTTTATTCGAAATACCACCATTACCATTTAATCCAAATGGTTCTAATGACATTGCTCTTCCTATGTATTGCTGAGAGGAAGCTCTATTTCTTACATTATGCGGGTCGTTATATACATTTTGCATTTGTTTATACCATTCTGGTAGCAATCCTTCTGGATCCACCAAATTTACCGGATCATTTAGCACATACCCATAAAGATTAGTGTCTCCACCGCCAAATAGCAATGGGTCTTTACTTAACCATCTGCCGCTTACCGGGTCATACTCTCTGTATCCAAAGTGCACTAACTTTGTATCTTCGTCATAAAGCCAACCTGCAAAGCCAAACGGCACTTTGAAATCTGGGTTTGTATCGTTTAGTATATTACCATAACTATCATAAGTTATCTCTTTAATCAAATTACCATTCGTATCGGTCACTGCTCTTAAGCTTCCTACTTGGTCGTAGTGTAAATAGTATCTATTGTTGTTTTTATCTGTCATTGCTATTGGCATTCTGCCGTTTGCATATTCAAATCTTTGCATTAGATTATTATCTTTATCGTAAATTGCAAGAAGTGTTGTTAAATCTTTCCATAAGTATTTTTCTTTAATTTTGCCGTTAATTAGTTTTGCTACTCTTTGATTGAGTGGATTTGTTATGTAGCTTATGGTTTTGTTATTTGGCAGGGTTACTGCTTTTAGGTTATTAAAGTCATCGTAACTATATATTGTTTGGTTTGTATCGTTTTGTTTTTTGATTAGGTTGCCGTTTTTATCGTAAGTGTAATTTGTATTGTTATAGCTTGTTAGCTGGTCTTCTTGGTTGTAAGTTGCATTTATGTTTTTACCGTTTATTTTTGCGCTGATTCTATTTGAGTTTTCATCGTAGCTATACTCTTCTACTATATTTCCATCTTTAGTTACTTTAATAAGTCTTCCTAATTTATCGTAACTATATTCGTAAGTTTTCGTTTTATTATTTGTTATCTCTTCTTTTTTTATTATTTGAGAGAGCTTATTTCTTGTTAAGTTTATTGTTAGGGTATTATCTTTTATTTGGGTTATTTCGCCATAGTTGTTGTAGCTATACTCTTTTTGGTAGTTAGAATCATTTACTTTACTTACAAAGCCGTTATTGTCTCTGTTTATTTGGTAGTTGCCAATAGAGATTGCTTCATTGTCTGTATTGTAAGTTATATCTTCTTTTTTACCTGCGTAAGTTATTGAGTTTACTAAGAAGTCGTTATTGTATGTGTAGCTAATTTGCTTTTGGGTGTAAGAGGAAGTTTGTTTTGTTAATAGGTTGCCATCGTAACTGAAGTTTAGCTCTATATTGCCATTGCTTATAGAGCTTACTAAGTTATTAAAGGCGTAAGTGTAATTAATTGTCTCTTTTGGTGATTTAATTTGAGTGAGTCTTCCTTTATTATAGATATACTCTATTTGGGTGTTATCTGGTTTTTTAATTTTTCTTAGGCGGTTTGCTTTGTCGTAAAGATAGCTTGTTTGGTTGTTATTTGGGGTGGTGTAGTTAAGTGGGTTAGAAGCAAAGTTATAGTTAAATTTATGCTCTTTGTTTACTGGCACTACTCTTTTTATTATATTGCCGTAGTTATCGTAACTGTAAGTTAGGCTAACATTGTTTGGATAGGTGGTTTTAATAACTCTATCCATATTATCATATTCGTAAGTTGTGCTTAAACCTAATGGGTTTGTTATGCTTGCTATGTTGCCTCTGTCATCATATGTTATATTTACACTTCTATCGCCTTGGGTTACTTGAGTAATTTGCCCTTTGTCGTTATAGGTGTAATTTATTGGCTCTAAATTGTTAAATTTAAGCTCTTTGGTTAAGAGGGTATCTATATCAAAGTTTCTTGTTATGCTTTTACCCATTGGAGAAGTTATGCTCTCTTTGCCTTCTTGATAGTTTGTGGTAATTGTGCTTGTTTTTTCATTTGTTGTAATTGTTTGAGTTTTAGAGTTTATTACTGTTTCGTTGCCATCGTAGCTTGTGTTGTAAGTTATGCTTTTGCTTAAGCCGCTTGGCATTGTTATGGTTTTGCTAGATATTGTTTTGTTTTTGCTGAAACTATCTGTTGAGTATGTTATTGCACTCTTTACACCGTTGCTTATGAGTGTTTTATTAAAGTAATTGTTTGCAAAGCTCATATAGATATCATCACCGCTTGGCAAGGTTATGGTAGAGTTTATATCTCCATTTGCTAGTAGTGTATCTTTTATTACTCTTTTATCACCCTCTGGGTAAGTTTGGGTATAAGTTGTTGTGTTACCCTCTTTAACTCTTGCAAACTCTAATGCTCCTCCGTTTGGCAAAATCTCTTTTACAAAGCGACCATACTTATCGTAAAGGTGCCCTATTGTATGCCCACCTAAATCGACCATATCTTTTAAAAGCGAGCCTGCATAATAGCTAAATTGATACTTAGAGCCATCTTCGTAAGATACCTCTGCTAAATCTCCGTTTTCATCTACTGTTAAATTTGTAATCTGCCCATTTGGTGCGATTATTTGGGTTGGGTATCCACGCTCGTCTCTTATAATTTGCGTTGTTTGGTTGAATTGGTCGGTAATGGCTGTTAAATGACCACTCTCATCATATGCAAACTGCTCTAAAGTTACATTTGTGCCTAGTGCTTTGGTGGCTATATGTTGCCCTTTTAGATTGAAAATATAAATTTGATTTTTATCAACAATTTTATACTCTTCGCTGGACAATAATACACCTCTATTATTTTTTCCATACAAGTATAGACTAAATATTTCATTATCTGTTAAAACTTTTTTATAAATTCTCACATCATCTATTGCACCTTTTAGCATAGTTTCAGAAATCATAGAGTAAGGATATTTAAAAGAGTTATTTAGCTGCCCTATATTTAAAAATCTGTCATAATCACTATCATCTCTTGAATATTTAGGTATTTTATTTTCACCACCTATCATATTCGATTCTAACTCTTTTTCTATTACTTTTATTCCATCAATATATATTCTCTCATATAAATTATCATAAGTTATAGTATAGTGGTGCCATTTTGTATAATCAACTCCCTTTGAACCATAATCATAAATTGTTTCATATGTATCTTGATTACCGCAAGAATCTGTTGCATTATTATCTATACTCAACAAATAAATTGGTTTATACTTATAACAAAAACCATTTTCATAATAACCATTAAATCTACCAGTAATTCCAACTTTGTCTGCACTTAAATGAATACTATCTGAGCCATCGCCAATATTATAATTTGTAACAAATGTGCTATGATTCGAATCTTCAGCCTTACCCCAAAAAGATATTGAGATATATTGATTCTCATCTTTCCCTGTTAATTCAATAGGAGTTTTTATATTTTGAGTACCATCAAAGTAAGCCGCATTTCCTATAACACCTTTTTTATATTCTAAGCTACCAGATTGTAGTTTGGCATTATTTCCTAAACCACTACTATCTTTAGTATTATTTTCAAATCTATAATAGGCAACTAAACCTTTTTGTAACGAAAATTGATTTTTAAATTTAGTTCCATTACCTTTATAAACTACTCCATCTTTTAAAATATTAACATTAGATAAACTCCATCCTTTAGCAATATCATAATTTATTTTTGCTTGAATATTCATATTTAATTTCTTAACCGAACTATACGCCACTTTCTCCCTACCTATAACATTAGTAGATGCACTACCTGGTTTATTCCATGCATATGTCCAGTCGCTACTTGCACTATAGTAAACTAATGGGTATAGATATGTTACTTTAATAGTTGCCTGTACTTTGCCACTTACTCTATTTCCTAATTCATCTTTGCCATCCCATATATACTCTATATGTCCATCATCACCAGGATGCAACTCTTTTTCGTAATGTTTTCCTGCTACAAATATCTCTACTTTTGCAGTCTCTACAGAGTCTGGTAGTTCGTTGGTATTTATATCTGTGCTAATGGCATATTTAAAGCCACTTACTCTATTTGAGGCATAATGCAGTGTTAAATTAGTTCCTGCAATAGGTATATCTTCGTGGAATACTCTGCCTTTAACTGTTATATGCGAAAAGCCTTGGGCTTGACAATCTGCCTCTTTGTTAGGTTCAGAATTAACATCTGGATTTATAAGTACTGGCTCTTTTGCATTTTTTGGTGGGGCATAAGGCCAGTTAAAGTCCCAAGGGGTAAAGTGAGTTATTTCGCCTCTCCAGTAAGTTTTGCCTGGCTCATAACCACTTTTACCTGCAATGCCTACTACTTCGTCGCTAAAGCTTCCATCGCCATTTAAGTCGTTTGGCTTATCGTCGCCATCGCTATCTAGTGCATCAACTTTACCATCACCGTCGGTATCTAAAAGTTTAACTACAACACCATTTTTAGAGGGCTTCCACTTGCCATCTACTCTATCGTAGTAACCTATTGGCACTATTTCGCCTACATTAAAGCCTAAGAAGTTATCTACATACATAACAACTGGTTTATCAAAGCTTACATTTGCATCATCGCTTACACCATCTATAGTTAAGTCGCTACAGTATGTAAAGGCACTTTTGCTTGGCATCTCTTTTGGCATAGATTGTAAAGTTTTAAACTCTGTAGCTCTAACTTTAAAGCTTTTTAGCTCTCTTGTGCTGCCATCACTCTTTGTAACTGTTGCTTTACTTACGCCGTTAAATACTAGCGTTGTAGAGCGCTCACCTCTATCATCTACTGTTGGGGTGGAGCTATGCAGTTCTACTTTAGATGTATTTAAATCTATCTGAGTTGCTTTCTCATCTTTTGGTAAGAGTTGTGCCTCTTTTACCACTGCCCAATCTTGAATTGGGGCGCTAAACTCTCTATCTACTATTAAGTAGCCTTGCTTTTGATAACGGATAGTATAATTTACTCCACCTTCGCTTGGCAGTACATAAGTTCCATTGCTATCTGTGCTTACACTTCCATACTCTTTGTGGTGTAGTAGCCACACTTTTACGCCCTCTAGTGGCTGATTATTCTCATCGACTACTCGCCCTGTAATCATACAGAAGCGTTTTTGGTCATACTGCTCTTTTGTGGCATTTGGTGGAATTTTATCGGTATATTCACTTCCAAACTCTGCACCGTTAAAGTTGCTTGTGTTTAACTCTTTATATACTATTACATTTGCGGTTGCCGTGTGGTTATTTAACTCTGCTCTTAGTGTTGTATTTCCCTCTTGTACACCTTTTAGTGTAGAGTTTTCAATAGAGGCTAAAGAGCTATCGGCTAAGCTTAAATTAGCACCATCTAGCTCTTTTTGAGTACCATTACTATAGTTGCCTAAAACTTTAAAAGAAGCCTCTCCTTTTACTCTAAGCTCTATATTTTGTGGAGAGATGCTAATAGATTGCAAAGTTACAGGTTTTTTCTTAACCTCTACATATCTTTTAGCTTGAGCTTGGTTGCCAGATTTATCTGCTGCTGTATAAGTTATAGTGTAATTACCCTCTTTGCTTGTATCAACACTACCACTAATTGTTACGTTTATATCGCCATCAACGTTATCAACGGCGCTTGCTCCCTCTTCGGTGTAGCTATCTCCTACATAAAGCGAAATATTTTTATCGCCATTTAGTGTAATTGTTGGTGGGGTTGTATCTACTACTTTAACAACTCTTGTAGCGTTTGCTTCGTTTCCGCTTGCATCTGTTGCCGTGTAATTTATCTTATACTCTCCAAGAGTTTTGGTATCGACACTACCCTCTTTTTCTACGCTTATATTACCCTCTGCATTATCGCTTGTTGTAACTCCTGGGTCGCTAAAGTTACTATCGTACTCTACTGTTAATGGATTATTGCCTAATATTTTTATTGCTGGTGGGGTTGTATCGACTACTTTTACCACTCTTGTAGCGTTTGCTTCGTTTCCACTCTTATCTTTTGCGGTGTAGATAATTTTATATTCACCTACTACTTTGCTGTTTACTTTACCACTCTTAGTTATAGTTACATTCCCATCTGTCTCATCTACGGCTGTAGCTCCTGGGTCGCTAAAGCTATTGCCAGCTTCTAAGTTGTATGGATTCTCTCCATTTATTGTTATTACTGGTGGGGTTGTGTCGTTATTGTTATCTTTTGGTTTTATAGTTATATTAACTCTATCTCTAGATTTAATTACTCTACCGCTAGATGATTTTTCGGTAACTGTTAATCTAAATTGTAATCTCTCTGATTTGCTAACAGATGGTGCAATAAAATAAGCTTTTGCACTGTTTTTATCTTTTAAATCAACTCTCTTACCTCTTAATTGTTTCCAGCTATACTTTATAATCTTATAACCACTACTTGGCGTAGAGCCTGAACCATCTAATATAACTTTATCTCCAGAAAAGAGAGTCTGGTCACTACCTGCATCTGCACACCCTGCTATAAATAGTGCCATTGCAAAAACAAAAAGCGAGACTAAAAACCTTTTAAAAACACTCCTAGAAGCAAACATAAGTAATCCTTATTAAAATATATTACTTTAATGATAACGTATAATTAAAAAGATTGTCAAAAATATTACATTAAAATATTTACCATAAAATGGGGGGGGGGATTTTACAGTAAGTAAATTTTCAATCCATTTTATGGTAAAAAATATTTTTATATATTTTTTCTATATATGTGAACTTTCTACACATTAGAGAATATACTTTTATTTCGATTAGATATAATTTGCCTACTATGAAATTTATAAAGAATCTATTTAAATATACCCTCTTAGCACTGTTGAGTTTTTTTATATTTGTTATTGCTAGCGATATCTTCTATCCTGTCTCTATCTACAAAACAAAAGATACCTCTAAAATAGTTTACGATAGCTCTAAAAATTGGCTCTATACTACTACAAACCAGAGCCAAAAGTGGCGTTTTAAGCCAGAGTTTAAGCGCATAGACCCACTATACATAAAGATGCTTGTAAACTTTGAAGATAAGCGATTTAATAGCCATTTTGGGGTAGATGTAGCTGCACTGTTTCGTGCTTCTTATCAGTTAGCAACTAGAGGGCATATTGTTTCTGGTGGTTCAACTTTGACTATGCAAGTTGCTAGACTTTTAGAACCTAAACGCAGAACATTTAGCTCTAAGATTGTAGAGATTATTAGAGCTTTACAACTTGAGCACCACTACACAAAGAGACAAATTTTAAATATATACTTAACTTTAGCTCCATATGGTGGTAATGTAGAGGGTATAGAGGCGGCTAGTTGGTACTATTTTGGTAAGCACCCATATGCTCTGAGTGCTAGCGAAGCTGCTATGCTTGTTGCTTTGCCTAAAAATCCAGAAGCTTATCGCCCCGATAAACACCCAAAAAGGGCAAAGATGGCAAGAGATAGAGTTTTAAAAAAGGCTTATGACGCTGGCATTTTAAGCGACTATATCTACAAACAAGCCTTAAAAGAGCCGATAGCAACAAAGCTCTATAAATTCCCAAGATATGCCCCACATTTAGCCCTAAAGCTTTTGCAAAATAGCTCGAAAGCAAAGATATACACCACAATAGATGGCACACTCCAAAAGCAGTTAGAACTCTGGGCAAAAGAGCGTGGCAAAAGCTTGCCTAATGGAGCGAGTATGGCTATGCTTATTGTGGAAAACTCTAGCTCAAAAGTTAGAGCTTATTTAGGAAGTTATAATATGTTTAACAGAGAAATATCTGGCTATATAGATATGACAGATGCTATTCGCTCGCCAGGTTCTGCTCTGAAGCCCTTTATTTACGCTTTGGGTTTTGAGCAACACATAATCCACCCGCAAACAATAATTTTAGATAAAGAGGTAAGCTTTGGCAACTACCATCCACACAACTACTCTCGCAAATTCCATGGGCAAGTTACAATAAGCGAGGCGCTAAAAAACTCACTAAATATTCCTGCTGTAAAGGTTTTGTATCGCGTTGGGGCTGGTAGGTTTATAGATAGATTGCAAAAAGTTGTTGGCAAGGTGCATATACCTAAAAATAGTGCCACCTTACCTATTGCTTTGGGTGGGCTTGGCATTAGCCTTAAGCAATTAACACAAGGGTATGTTACACTCGCAAACGCTGGAAGCTCTAAGAGTTTAGCTATCTTAGAGGGTGAGAAACAGCATAAACTAAATTTTGTTGATGCAAAAAGTGCAAAAACAGTTACGGCAATTTTAAGGCAACTTCCTCCTCCAGAGAACTACCGCGACAGAGCCGATAAGATAGCATACAAAACAGGCACAAGCTACGGCTATCGCGACTTTTGGAGTATGGGCTATAGCAAAAATTACACTATTGGTGTTTGGGTTGGCAAAGCAAATAACCAGCCAGTTGTAAAACTATCTGCAAGAGAGATAGCAACCCCTATAATGTTTGAGGCTTTTAGTTTAACCGATGCTATCAAAGGGCTAAAACAGTGGAGCTGGAGCAGTAATTTTATAAAAAACCAAGCCCCAAAAGTGCTTAAGTATTTCGATAAAGAGTTAAAATCGCAAGATAAGTTAAAGTTTCTATACCCAAAAAAAGGTGCGAGATACCAGAGTGCCAGTTGCCACAAAGTTACCGTTAAAGTAGCTATAGACAATGGCAAAGAGCCCTATTACTTTTACGTAGATAACAAGCCTAAAGATATTGAATCTAAGAGAGTTGATATAAAATTAGGCGTAGGTGGACATACAATTAGCGTATTAGATAGTAGTGGTGAAAGTATCACTAGAAATATTTGGGTAGATATGCCAGATTGCCAAGAGGAGTAAATATACTCTTTATGACACCTACAATGCCATTAAGTTAAAAGTTTTAACTCGATAAAATGCATAAAGCTTAAAGAACAAAGCCAAAAACTTGCCACTGTGTCATTCCCCCAAAAGTAGGAATCCACGGTTTAAATTGACAAAAAAATTAAATTGAAACATATAGGCAGTTAAAATTGTAGATTCCCGTTTTCACGGGAATGACGGCGGTGTTATATTATCAATTTTATTTGATAATTAATTCCATTAAATGGTTATAAATCCTTAACTTAATAGCATTGAGAGCTCCCTTTACTCTTCAAGCTTCTAGCTTTTTACATACTCCTCTACAACCCATCTAGCAAAAGGGAAGCTACTTGTAAATGCAGGGCTTACAGCATTTAAAATATGCACGCTTTTACTATCTCCTTCTACTACAAAATCTTGCAATAACTCGTTGGTTTTACTGTTTAAAAGTTGTGCCCTAATGCCTGGTTTGCTCCAACTATTAAAGCCAGTGCTATCTAACTCTTTTACCATAGACTCAGCTAGGGAAACAAAATATTTTTTATTATACTTTTTCATCTCTTCTATCGCTAAATCTCTAAAACCGAAACTATTTTTAATAAATAGTTTAGCCTCTGTAGCTAAAATATCAGCCAATTCACCTATATTAAAATTTGCTAAACCTTTGTAATTTTCTCGCCAAAATGCTGGTATTGCTGTTGGTCCTATTTTTATTTTGTTATCTACTGTAATTGTATAGTGCACACCTAAAAATGGGTTTTTAAGGTTAGGTACAGGGTAAATATTGGTATCTATAAAACTATCGCTCTTGCCATATTGCAAATATATTCCTTTAAATGGTAAAATTTTATAATCTTTACTAAAACCAAACTCTTTAGCGATTTTATCTGCATACAGTCCTGCACAATTTATTATAATCTCTGCACTATCTTTATACTCTTTACTATATGGGGTGTTAAATTTTATCTCTACGCCACTGGCGATTAATTGATTTTTTAAATGAATAAGTATCTCTTTTGGATTAACGGTTGCAGTTGTTGGTGATAGAAGTGCCTCTTTGTGTGTCTTTACATTTTTAAACTCACTATCTAGCCTATCTTGCCCTATTAACTCTACATCTACACCATTTTTTATACCTCGCTCATATAGTTCGTGTAGAGTCTTTAGCTCCTCTTCATCTTTTGCTACAACTACTTTTTTGCAGCGATTTATGGCTAAGTTATTATCGAGACAATATTTTGTTAATTCTTTGTTGCCATCTCTTGTAAATTTTGCCTTAAGAGATGATGAAGTATAGTAAAAGCCTGCATGCAATACCCCGCTGTTTCTGCCACTAGAGTGAAAACCAACATCGCTCTCTTTCTCGACTATTAATATCTTTGCATCTGGTTTTTTAAACTTTAACTCTCTAGCAATAGCTAAGCCAATAACGCCTGCTCCTATGATTAAATAATCATACATTTTAAAATCTCCTATAATTTGCTATAATTATACAAAAACATAACCAAAGGATACTAATGAAGAAAATATATTTTACAACAATAATCTCTCTTTTGCTAACAAGTTGCTCTATAAGTAACCTATCACTAAAGCATAAAAAGCCTGATAACAGTAAGTATAAAATTCTCTCTAATGAAGGAACTGTATGTCTGCAAAGATTAAGCAGAGATACTCTAAAAGCAACTTATCTACCACTAAATAGCACTTGTAAATCATCATCACAATACAGCTGGCAGATGAATGATATAAATTTAAAAGCAAACGGCATTACTGTAGCTATCGAGACTTACTCTATGTATAGAAAAAACAATTCCCAAATTGCAACTGCCGATTGTGCGGGTGCAGGGGTAAAGGTTAAAACAGTTAAAACAGCAACGACTCCAATTATCATTAAATGGGGAGGTTCAAATATAGCAACTCTAAATAGCATAGGAGATAAAAGTTGCTTTAAGCGAGTTGGGAAAAAAGTTAAAAAAGTAGATAGAGCTATATAGAACTTACTTCTCTTTGTTCTAATAGGAGCAGAACTTTAATTTTTCTGCTCAACTCTTAATATCGTCTGAATATTTGCTCGCTCTAAATCGCTCATCTGTTTGTCTATAATTTCGCTTGCTGTTATATTTGGATTAGGCTTATACCAAGGCATATTAGAGTATATTTTTCTTAACTTAGCATCGTTAAAGGTTAAACCATATCGTGCTATTAGCGAGTTTCTAAGTATCTTTAAATCCTCTTTGTTATACTTCTTTAAGTCATCTTCACTTAATTGGCGCACCTTTACTCTATAGAAATCAGATAGTGTTAAACGACCACCGCATCGCTTTTTCTCTTCGTTTAGCAATGCTAATACATTTTTCTTTTGCAATGGAGTTAAATTAGCATATACAACACTTCCGCTACTTGTGGTTGGCTTATACCAATCGAATTTGCTAAATAGCTTATATAGAGCTGGGTTAGTTTTTGAAAAATCTAACCCAGCTTGTGCAAAAATTCCATTTCTTAACCTATTTAACTCTACCACATTATAGCTACTTAAATCTCCAACACCATGGCTCATAAGCGATATATAATCACTACTTGTAAGCTCACTAGGGGGCTGAAGGCTTAGTTGTGTTACTATCACTTGGTGCTGGTGTAACTGTTATATCACCAGCATTTTTTATCTCTATCTCTTTAGTGCTAAGCTTACTTAATGCTCTATATCTTGGTTTATACATATCCTCTATTATCGCTGGTGGATAGGCAAATTTACCTAAAGTTACAGCTCGTGCTATGTATGCAACTTTAAACTCTGTTTTACCCTCTAGGTTAATTGCAGCTGCATATCTGTCGTCTCTATAAGCTGCGTGCTCTAGGGCGCTTCTATCTTTTAGCCACTTTAATGCAGAGAGTTCATCTATACCGCTAATATCTGGATTCTCTAACTCAAAGCCTGATGGCAAGAAATCTATAATAAGTGGTCTTTTTATAGCAGAATCTTCCACCTTTCCACTGACTACAACAACTACTCTTCTATTTTTAGCAATTTGTGCAGGATTTAACTTTTTGCCATCTATAGAGTAGATAGTTTTATAGATACTAAATCCTTTATTATATGTACTATGATAACTCGCTGGATTAGCCGTACCTACAAAGCTTAAGTTATACCAAATACTCCCTTTGCCTCTATTTGTAATAGTTGGTATTTTATCTAAAGATTTAGCACCTACCACAAACTCTTTAGTAGAGTTATATGGCTTGTTATTTACCATTATACTTAATTTACTAGGCTTAATATGCATTACATTAACAGCTCTTAATATTTGGCTCATCTCTTGGGTACTTAAATATTTTTTATCTTTTAAATCTAAGGCTAAATCTGCATATAAAGATTGTGCAATATTGTCAAATTTTGCCTCTTTTGCTAAAACAATTAATGCAGCTTTATCTCTTAAAACTCCTCCAAAATTAGAGTAATTATCAGAAACGCCCAAACTCTTTTGCGCAACAGCAAACAGCTCTTTTGCCTTTTGCTTTTCGCCCAATATAGCAAGAGTAGTTGCCAAATGCCCCCATGCAAAGCCAGATTTTATAAGCGAGTGTGTATCGTTTACATGATGCATTATATCACTCATTAGCACTTTACCATTTCTTGCTAAAACATATAAGGCATAAGCATCTGCCTCTTGCTTATCTTGTTTTTGACTCCATTTATATAGACTATTTTGCAGCCACTTTAAGCCTTCGTTTATATTCTTATTAGGAACATTGTAACCATTTGCTTTTGCTCTTGTTAAAAAGTCTAATACATAAGCACTAACCCAAGTCGAAGCCTTGCTATCATACCAAAGCCCAAATGAGCCATCTATCTTTTGCAAGTTAAGCAGACGCTCTATTGCACTATTTACTCTCTCTTTGCTATACTCATCTTTTCTATCAACATAAGGAAATGCCCTACTTGTTGTCTGTTCTGCACATCTACAGCAGTAATGTGTTAGCTCATCTTCTATAGATTTCTTATCTATTAATGGCGAAGATGATACTCTTAACCTAAGCTTGCTAATATTTTGCCAATTCTCTTTATTTATTAAATCTTTTGCTTCTAAGCTTAAACCCTTATCTAATATCTTTACTCGTCTAGCAAATGTCTGAGGATATGGGCTTCTAACACTCAAGCCAAACTCTCGGCTAGCTAACCTTTTACCATTTTTGTAAACACTTAAAGTTATATTCCCATCTTCTAATTTAGTCGCTCTTATTGGTACCGCTTTTAAGAAATTACTCTTACCATCGTAATTAAACTCTATGCTATTTTGCTCAGCTTTAACGCCACCACTAGTATCTACTTTTAAAATATACTTACCAGGCTTTATAACTTCGTTATCAAACTTTGCACTTAAAGTAATATCGGCTATATCACCATTTGCTAAAAAGCGTGGCATATAAGCCTCTAGCGAAATTGGGTCTTTAACAATAGTTATAGCATCGCTACTGCCAACACCTTTTTTGCTCCAAGCAACTGCCATAACTTTTAAGCTACCTTGAAAAGCAGGAATATCAAACTCTGCAACTGCTTTGCCATCTTTAAACATTAATGGCTTACTAATTAAGGCTACAACTTCTCTTTTATTAGTTGTTACATTTTCGTTTAAGTTCTCTTGCAATTCACTATCTGCACCAACATCAAACTCGCCATGCTCTCCAGTTACTTTGATTAAATCAGAATAGACATCTCTTATCTTAATGCCTAACTTCTTCTGACCCCAAAAATATTTTGCAGGGTTTGGAGTTTTGTATTTAGTCATATTCAAAACCCCTTTATCAACCACTGCAACTATTGCATAAGCTTTATCTTCTAACTTAGCGGCATTTAGAGTAACTCTTAATTTAGAGTTAGACTCTATCTTTTTAGGAGCATTAACTTTAAGCTCTATATACTTATTAGCATCATGTACAGCAATGTGTGCAACACCTATCGCACGGCTTGCACCTCTTTTTTTATCTTGGGCTCTAAATTCACTTGCCAATACATATACGCTACTACCCCACTCTGGCTTAATTTTAAACTCTACCTTTAGTGGCACGCCCTCTTTTGCTTGAAGCTCTTTACTCTTAATAATCCTATTATTTGCAATATTTACAATTAACGGGCCACTAAATTTTGGCGTAATATTAACTTTTAGTGTATCATTTGGCTGATAAACCTTTTTATTGATAGCAATAGGTAATCTATCTGGCGAAGCTTTGCTCGATAACTCTTCGTACCCTACACTAAAACGATAACTACTTACTATACCTCTATCATCGCTAATCTCTATACGATAACTACCCCAATCAAGTCTATTTATAGCTAAAGGTGTTGGGCGTGCTTGTAAGTTTAAATCGCCTTTGCTAACTTCGTAATTATCACTGTAAGTTACATAGTAATCCCAAGTATCACTTTCGTTGTCGTAACTCCAGTTCCACTCTCGCCCCTCCTCTACAACTCTATAGTGAACTTTAGCGCTAACTGCTTTACTATTTCTTATATAAACAACATTAAAACTAGGCTTTTGATTTAAATCGACAGCATCATACTTAAAGTTTGGCTTTATACCAATATATCCATATTTATCGTTATAGAATATATTAAATCCATTCTCTACAGGTCGCCCACCAGGTTCATTTACCGAAATCTTAACATATGCACTAACTGGCAAAGTTGTCTTAGCTGGAGTTTTTAATTTTAGTGGCAACTCTATCGTACCATTCTTATCTCCTGTAAAGCTATCTTCTAAAGCGTAATCATTGCTAAATGTATCTTCTACTCTACCAAATTGGTAACCCTTAAACTCTTTAAATGGAATCTTGCTAGCGTGCAGTATTACCTTAAAATCTCCACTAGGCATTGGCATATTGTCACCAGTTAAATACTTTGCAACTGCTTTTACTAAATTATTACTATTTGGCTTAAGCTCTTTTGGCTTATCTGTTACAATAATCTCTATTTTTGGTGGTACAAAATCTTCTACAAGAAAGTTTAAATTTGCTATTTCGTTTTCATCACCTGCATATGCAAAAATTATATATCTGCCAGTCTCGCCACTTTTTGGTATTTTAAATTCACCACCTATATGACCCAATTCATCAGTTGTAACAGTTTTGCTCTTTAACTCTACACCTCTTGAATCTACAATTTTAACAATAAGCTTTAAATCTTTAGCCACTTTACCATAACTATCTCTAACTAATAGATTATATGCAACACTCTCACCCGGTCTAAAGATGCCTCTATTGCTAAATATAAAGCCATCATAACCCTCTGGTGCTTCTCTTCCTGCTACACCCATATCGGTTAAATCTAGTGGAGATTGCGAAAGGTTTAAAACAGTAAAATCGCCATTCTCTCCATATGCATATATAGCTTTAGGTGCAAGACCTAATTTACCATTTAAAAGTGCCGATTTAAAAAATGCGTACCCATCTTTTGTAACAGCTTTTGCCAAAACTTCATTATTTTTAGATACCAACTCAAGCTTTACATTGTTATATTTACTAGCATTAGATAAGTGTTTACTATATATATGCATACCCTTATCACCCTGCATAGTAAAGAGTCCAATATCTGAAACCATAAACCATTGTGTAGTTGTTTTCCAACTATTTACTGTGCCATCACTATTAAAAGTCGTAGCAGCTAATATGTAAACCCCAGGCTCAAGCTTTTTTATATATTTGCCGACAGGAATAGCTGTTACTTTAGCGATATTCTCTTTATAGTTTCTAATTGGCAGCACCTTACTCCATAAAAAGTATCCATTTTGATTTTTAATATCATCTAAATTGTAACTCTCAATCTCTTTAATCAAGCCATATCTATTAACTGCACCGATTAAGTTGTTTCGATTTATTCTATATAGACTTACCTCTAACTTTTTAACATTTGTAGTCTCAACAGGAATAGAGATATCACCTTTAGCAGGTAAAATATAGCCACCACCCTTAAAAGAGAAACTTGGGTCATAGCTACCAGTTTTTTTAGTAAAAGTATATGTTTTATCTAAACCTAATTTTCCTAAAGGAATAGATTTATCTATAGTTATAGTATATTTAGTTTGTGGCTTTAGACCTTTAATACAAATTTCGTCATAAGATAATCTAATTTTAAAATATTGCTGGGGAGTAACTTTAATATAAGGCTTTACAAGGTTTGAATTTGTAACATCAAAGTATCTGTCTAATCTGGCACAAATAGATACATCGTTAGTACTACTTTTTGTATAAATCTTTTCTATATTTAAACTCTTAACCGAAGCACTACTTGCTATTGTGAAAAAGAGTATTAACAGTATAATATATCGCTTAATCATAAAATTGCCTTTTGCTAGATAATATTCATATATTATAGCAAGTAATTGTGATTAAGCTATTATAAAATGACAAAATAAGATAGTATTAAACTTCGTATCTACAAAGTCTAATAAGGTGTAGCATCAATATAACCGTGGGCTTGTCTTTCGATTACCTCTACAATTCCTGCTTGAACAAATGTTATATCGTCAATAAAATCTTTTTTCTTCCAACCCATTGTATGCATTGTATTTATACATCCAATAAAATCTACATCATAATCCATAAGTGAACGAATACGGCTTAAAACATGTTTATCGTAATCTTTTTTTATAACTCTCATACCTGGACCATAAGCTATTACAACAACTTTAAGTCCACCGTCTGGATACTCTTTTAGTATATTATATATAGTTCCCAACAGATGATTAGCATAATGAATATCTTTATTATTAAGTTTCATTATAATCTTTCTAGGATTATCAAAACTTGGCTTTGGGTCTTTAAAATTATACTTTCCAAATAGTAAAAATGGAGTTATTAAAAGTAGTAAAAAGAGTCGTCTCATACAATTTCCTTTTCTTTTAAAAGAGTGGCACTGTCGCCTTTATTTATTATACCACCTTTAAGTACGCTACAATATATTCCACGATGTTTAAGTATTAATTTTGGTAAATCTTTATGGTATTGTGTTAAATGACTACACAGAGTACAAGCAGCTGTTATCTCCAAGATAGCTTCACCAATTTTTAATTTTGAACCTATATTCAAAGTATGCGGGTCAAAATCTAACAATATATTTTCGCCAAGCGCAACTTCTGGCATTGCTATACCTGCTTCTCTTGCCATATCATAAGGCGTTGTACCTACAATCATTACGCTTCTATGTATCTTTTTGGGATTTCCTGCGAATTTATCATCAATAACACCAAAGTTTTCTTTTAACTCTATAGTGTTGCGTGACTCTCTAACACCACTTGTTCCAATAGGTGCAATATATAATTTTAAAGCATTGCCTAATATCAAATTTTCTCCTTTTATAGGGGTCAGACGTTGAATATACACCTTTAAAAAGGTGTATATTCAACGTCTGACCCCTATAAAAAAATGCCAGAGCAAAAGCTCTTAGCATTTAACGATACCTTTATTGTTTTTAAGTCCAATAATTTCTGGAGTATCAACTTTAAGGTCTTTAATGTGTTTAACATTTTTAAGGTAATTTTCAACTGTTTCCCATACAGGCTCACCAGGAGCTTTTGAATTAACAGTTGACCAACCAGCAACCTTATAAGTTTTGCTAGCATCAAGTGGTTTACCATCTTGCATTCTAATATTACTAATTCTTTTACCCATCTTTTGAGTAGGGTCAATAGTATAAGATAATCCACCTGTTCTAACCATATCTCCACCCTGCTGATAGAATGGGTCTGCATTAAATAGGTTATCTGCAACATCTTCTAAAATGTCTTTTATGTTCTTACCTTTAATATCTTTTGCATATGTTTCAGGGTAAGTCATAGCAGTTTGTGTTGCTAAATCATCAAATGTAATCTTATCACCAGCCATTACAGTTGTACCCCATCTAAATCCTGGAGATAGAGATATATCTGCACCTTTTACATGACGAAGTGCATCACAAATAATTTGGTCAAAACTTCCGTTAAAGTTACCTCGTCTAAATAAAGTTACATCAGTTGTAGCAATTACTCTTTCTAAATCTTTTTTATAAGGAGCTCTTACCTTCTCGATGTATGCTTTCATCTCTTTATCTTCTGGTACAACATCTGGGAAGATTGGAAGTAGTGTAAATTTAAAGTCAGCAATTTTACCATCTTTAATATCTAAGTCTAGTACATTTAAGAACTTACCGTTACTTCCTGCATTACATACATAAGTTACACCAGCTTTATTCTTAACAGGTGTTGCTTCAGGTACACCATCGTGAGTGTGTCCACCCATAATAAAGTCGATACCACTAACAACTTGTGCCATCTTTTTATCAACATCATAACCGTTATGAGATAGAACGATAATTGCATCTGGCTTCTCTTTTTTCTTGATTTGATTAACAAGAGTCTGCATATCGTCAGCTTTAATACCAAATGTCCAATCTGGAATAAATCTCTTAGGGTTAGCAATGGTAGTATATGGGAACGCTTGTCCAATTACTGCAACTCTAGCTTTACCTAGTGTTTTCATAACATATGGTTTAAATGCTCTACCACTATCTTCATTATATACAGGAACATTACCTTCCATAAGAGCATCTTCTTTTACAAAAACATTTTGTGCAATAAAGTCTGCATTTAAATGTTTAATATTATCCAAAATCTCTTTTTCTTTATATGTAAACTCCCAGTGTCCAGTACATACATCTACACCTAAAAGGTTCATTGCACCTACCATATCTCTACCACGAGTCTGTAAAGCAGTCCAGCTACCTTGCCATGTATCACCACCATCTAAGAATAGAGTTTTATCTTTACCAAACTCACCTCTTAGTGAATCAACAATAGTTTTAAGATGCGCAAAACCACCTGTTCTACCTATTGCTTTTGCATGTTTTTCAAAATCAACACATGTAAATGCATATGTTAATCTATCATTATTTTTAATATGAAAATAGTCTAAAAAATACTTACCTACAACATGTGGTGGCACATTTTTATTACCAAACAGACCAATATTTACACTTGGCTCTCTAAAGAAAACAGGCATTAACTGTGCATGACTATCTGTCATATGTAAAATTCTTGCATTTCCAAATGGCTTAAGCTTATAATAATCTTTTATACCGCCCTCTGGAGATAATCTCATATGAGAATTAGCGAAAATTGGCGTACTACCTAAAGCCGCCATCATATACATAAATTCTCTTCTACCTAATCCGCTCATTATCTTCCTTTAAAATTTATAACCATCACCTGGCACAGCTAAACGCCATGTCTTGTCCGCTTCTTTATGTAACTGTAGTGCTCTAACCGCAAAAGTACAAGTTCTCCAAGCCGCATAATCAAGAGGGAATTTTTTAACTTTGTCTTTCTTCTTAGCTTTATACTTAATAACAACTTCTTTTTTCTTTGCTTTTACAGCCTCTTCTACAGCTTTAACATAAAGTTTGTTTCTAATGCCAAGTCTTTTAAACTCTACACCTAACTTTATAGCTTCTGGGTTAAATTTTTTAGCAACTGCTAAAACTTTAGCAGCACCATTTGCTTTAACATCACAAACTTTTTTTACATCTAACTTTGCCGCATCTTCAACTAAACCAGCAGAGGCTATTGAAAGACCCAAAACTGATGCTAATAATATTTTTTTCATAATCAGCCCCTTTACTTTCTGATATCTGGACCATCAACTGGTAGCCCATTTGACATATAACCCATAAAGTAGATTAACTCTTTTGTCCAAGTACTACCTGGCTTATGTGGAGTCTCACCTTGGTTTTTGTTACAACCCTTAATACGACGCTCTAGTGTACCTAAACCTTGCCACTTAAGTCTGTAAACAGGAAAGTGAGTTGTATGACCAAATAGTGGCGATAGCTTTTCATTTCTTACTCTCTGTCCAGCACCCTGAACATGACAAGTAGCACATGAAAGTTGAAGGTAACCTCTTTGAGTATAATACTCTTTTTTACCTCTTTCATATGCAGCTGCTGCCTCTTTAGAGTCAATAACAACATTCACTCTTTTACCTTTCTCTTTAGAAGCATTTGCAAAATAAGCTTCTAAATCAGCCGTTTTGCCTTTTGTAAGCTTCCAACCCTTTAGCTTATTAGCTTTTGCACAAGAAACAACAGCATCACTTAAAGTTACAACACCTTTACCCTTTACATATTTAGGATAATCACCCGCAATAGTTGGGTCTGGAAAACATTTTTTCATTCCAGGAGTTTTTTCATAAAGTTCTTTACCATTATCGATATTATCTTCAAATGGTGGCATATCCATCATTTCATCATGCTGAGCTCTTCCACCTTTATCAAACGCATATGAACCTAATCTGAATTCATCACCTTTAATGCCCCATTTAAAGTTGTTATCTAACTCATCTTTTGTTGAGTAAGGAAAGTAAGTAGAAGCATTTTTTCTATCAGCAAATTTCTTTTCAAAATATGCTTGAAGTGCTTTTCTATCTTTATCTGCTTGCTTACTAAATCCATTTGCATTTAAAAGTGCAAATGAACCAAGTAGTAAAGAAGCTATTATCTTTTTTTTCATTTTTAATCCTTTCTACCTGCTACGGCATATATACAAAAAGAAATTACTTAATTTTTGCTTTTTTGCTCTTTGTATTACCTTTTAAATCCACCCAACTAAGCTCTAGCTCTTTACCAGCTTCGCCTTTGAATTGAAATTTGATATATGGGTTTTTAGATAAGAATTGGCTAGTAGAAGCATCATATACATCTTTACCATCAACTTTACCACTAATATGAACAATAAAGTTAGCCTCTTTACCTTTTTTCTTTGCTATATCATAACTTAACATTGGATGTTTCATCATCGCTTTAACAGTTACTACACCATCTTTTGCTTTTGCTTTAATTCTCATTTTTTTACCTTTCTTCTTATAACTTTTAAAATATTTTTATTAACTCTTAGGAGCAACTCTTCTTAACTTTTATGCGTAAACTCTAATCCTTAGTGGATAGAATCAACCACCACATCCACCAGCTGTTACTTTAACATCTTTTTGAGCTCTATATAACTTACCATCAACTTCTGCTACAACTACTACTGTACCAGTTTTCTTAAGTTTAATTCTTACAGAATAGTTAGGAATACCAACTTCTGGAATATCCCAAATCGCAACTAATGCTTCAGGGTCAGCACTTTGGAATAGAGCAACTTTAGTAGCTTTTTCTAAAGAGAAACTTACAGGTACAACTGCACCGTTTTCTGCAATATCTGGAGCTTTTAACTTAATTTTTCCATCTTCTGTTTTGTCACTTCCAAATACAGCTTTAATTGCCTCATTTACTCCTGATAAATCATCTGCTTTATCTTTATTTTTAATACTCCAAACTTTTGGTAACTCTTTTCTATAGTTCTTTGCTAAAGCTGAAACTGGAGCTAGTGAAATAGCTGCCGCTCCTAAACCTAAACCTAAAAATTTTCTTCTTTCCATTTTGTTTCCTTTCTGTTTTTATTTAATTGTTTTTAAAAAAGCTACTACAGCTTTAATCTGATGGTCATCTAATACACCATTTTTTCCAAATGCTGGCATTGCAGAAATTGGGTTTGTAGTGTATGGATTATATACCTTATCATACAAAGCCTTTTCTGGCCAAGCTGATAAACCTTGTAGTTTTGGTCCAAGACTTCCTGGTCCATCTAGCTTAACACCATTTGCCGCATGACAAGCTATACAGTTACCAATTTTTTTAGTTTTGAAGATTTTTGCACCCTCTTTAACTAAATCGCCACCTGCATATACTATACCGCTAGCCATAACAGCTAATGTTGCGATTTTGAATATTTTTTTCATTTTCCATCCCCTTCGTTTTGATAGGACACAACTTAAACAATATTTAAGTTGCTACATCGATGTTGGCTACTTTTAGCAAGTAACTATACATCAAATACTATTTAGATTTACTTACCATATAATCTACGATACCTTTAATATCAGCATCTGGTAAGTTTGTACCACCTTTAGGAGGCATACCTTGGAAACCTTTTAAAGCGTGCTTGTAAAGAGTATCTTTACCTTCCTTAATTCTTGGAGCCCATGCCTCTTTATCTCCTGGTACTGGAGCAATAGCTTTATTACCATGGCAAGCTTTACAGTTTGCTTCGAATAGTTTAGCATATTTATTATCAGCTGCACCACCAGCTTTAACTTTTGGTAAATCTCTCTTTTCAGATAATGGTGGCTTGATGCCCTCATCTAGTGTATGTTTAATTCTTATAACCTTTCCAGGTTTACAATTTTTCATACATCTAACCATCGGTGTACCATAATTTTTACCATTACTTAAGAATTTCTTAACATTTTGTGCACCATTCTTAGCATTAACATCTGGGTAGAAGCCATTAACATTTGGCATTACTACTGTCATTAATTTCTTTTTATCAAGTACTGTATCGTCATCTAAATCTTCACCACCAACTTGAATATCGTTAAGAGATAAAAGATATGCTACGATTGAGTAAACATCATCATTAGTTAAACTCATTGGATGTGGGAATGGCATACCAGTTTTTACATACCAAAATAGTGTTGATGCATATGGCCAGTAACTACCAATAGTTTTTACTGGTGGCTCATCACCGCTTGATGGGTCGATTAATTGGTTTTTAAGTGAACCTTGTCCACCTGCTAATACAGGGTAACCTTTTCCACCCGCACCAAATTCACCATGACACATTACACAGTTTTTAGTATATAGCTCTTCACCTTTTGCTGGTGTACCTTTACCATCTGGTAATCCTTGCCAATCGTATCTTACATCGATATCATTAACTTTAATTTCATCTGGTGTAGCTTTTTTACCATAACCAAATTTTTTAATTTTAGAAGTTTGTGTATTTACTTTATAAATGCCAGCATATACACCTTTTTCTACTTTATATTCAGTAGCAGCATCAATAGCTCTAACTTTTGGGGCTTTAACTTTAACATCTTTTTCACCAGCAACCGCAGAAGTAGCAAAAGCTATTGCAATAGCGGCAAATACAGAAATCTTTTTATTTAATTTAAGCATCTTTTGCCCCCTTTTGCATTTTTTCTATTGCTTCTTTCTCTTTTTTATAGTCACGAACTTGTACATTATGTACTTCTCCATTCGCTTTAACTTCCCAAGATACAATAGCATTTCTGTGGTAGATTCCCTCTACACCCATTTTGCTTACCTCTTGAGTAATTGTAGGTTGAACAAATCCAGCATCGTCATAAGCTCTTGAGCTTAATATAATTGGCTTGCCATCCCACTTATAGATGTAACTAAATCTAGTCCAAGCTTTTGGTAATACTAAACCTTTAAGATTAGCTTCTGTCCAGTTTTTACCACCATCAAAGCTAATATCTACACCTTTAATAGTACCCTCACCTGACCAAGCTAAACCTTGTATCTCTACAATATCACCTTTTTTAAGGTCTGTCCATGGTTTATCTGGACATGGACTAGTAATTACTGAGTTTACTTCCATTGGCCAGAAGAATTGTACTGCTTTTCCTGTAGGAGTAAGCATAGTATATTTAGAAGTCTCCTCTTTTGCATGCCAAGGTTTGTCGCCAAACTCTAAACGCTTAAGCCACTTAACATTTAAGTTACCTTCCCAACCTGGAACAAGCAGTCTTACAGGGTAACCCTGCTCTGGACGAAGAGCTTCACCATTTTGAGCCCATACAAGCATTGCATCATCCATAATCTTCTCGATTGGAATAGTTCTACCCATATGAGAATCGTCACTACCTTCAGCTAAAACCCATTTAGCAGTTGGCTTAACACCTACATCTTTAAGTAGCGTAGAAAGTTTAACACCTGTCCACTCTGCTTGGCTCATCATACCCTTTATAAATTGAAGTGTATCAAATTGTGGAGCTCTCCAACCAGTAGAACCGTTAGCAGGACACTCAATAAAGTGAATACGAGATTCGCTTGGGTATCTTTTTAACTGATCTAGTGTTAATACTAAAGGTTTCTCTACTAAACCGTGAATAATAAGTCTATACTCATTAGGATCAACAATAGCAACACCACCGTGAGCTCTATTAAAGAATAAACCATTTGGTGTAATAATTCCATCTAAGTCCTGAATTGGACACATAGCAACAGAAGCGTACATATCACCAGATGATAATAATTCGTGTACTCTTCTTTGCACATTATGCTCGTAAGGAGATGGCATACCATATAGATTAGCATCTACTGGTCTTCCAAGCTTCTTACCCCACTCTGGCTCTTTCATAAGGGCTGGATCGTCTTTTGCACTTAATCCCGCCGGAACCAAAGCACCTGCTGCAACAACAGAAGCGGCTACATTTTTCAGAAAGCCTCTTCTATCTGCAGTTGTATTGTTTGTATTTTGTTTCAAATCGTGTAACCTCCGCAATAAAGATTTGTATTATAATAATATCAGTAAGAGAGTAAATATAACTTTAAACTATAGCATTAACTATTAATATTTTTTATATGTTACTATTATCTACACATTAAATGATATTATTAATTTAAATTATTTAATACATTAATCAATTTTATTCATTAATTAATATACACTATATTTTATATAAAAATAGTTACCGAAGTGTTACTTTTTATAGTATAATAATTCTAGGAGTCATTAAGGTGCACATTTTGTGTTAGTAACTTCAGTTAGTAAAAATTCAGGAGGATTAAAAATGAGAAAACTATCTATTGCGATAATAGCATTACTGTTAGCATCAAGTGCTTTAAGTGCTCAAGATGTATTAAGAATAATAACTTGGAAAGGTTACACACCACCAGAATTAGTTAAAAAGTTTGAAAAAGAGACAGGTATTAAGTTAAAAATTACTTATAGTAACAATGAAGAGATGATTGCAAAACTTAGAGCAACTAGAGGTGGAGGGTTTGATTTAGCACAACCTAGCCAAGATAGAATTAGCTTTGTACAAAAGAAGTTCCCAATATATCAACCTATTGATTACTCTAAAGTAAATACTAAGCAAATAGTTCCCTCTATGTTAGAGGCTGTTAAGAAAAACTCTGGCGTAGATGGCAAAGGGTATGCAGTACCATTTTGTTACGGAACAACTGGTCTTATAGTAAATAAAAAGTTAGCTCCAGATGCTAAAGATTGGTCAGACCTTTGGAATCCAAAATATGCTGGTAAAATATCTTATAGATTAAAAAGACCTCTATTAATAGGTGCAGCATTTGGTATGGGCGAGAATCCATTTGCACTGTATGGAGATAAGAAAGCTTACGAAGCATTAATGGATAAGGTAACAAAAAAATTAATTGATTCTAAAAAGCTAGTTAAAAACTATTGGACAAGTGCAGATACTCAAAAAGCAAATATGACAAGTGGTGATGTAGCAGTAGAGTCTGGCTGGGATGGAATTGGTTGGCAACTGCATAAAGCTAATCCAGATATTGACTTTGTAGCTCCAAAAAGTGGTGCTTTAGGTTGGATTGATACATATGCAATTCCTAGAAAATCTAAAAATGTAGAGGGCGCTTATAAGTTTATTAACTTTATGCTAAAACCAGAAAATGCAGCATACTTTACTAATAAAGAGGGTTACGGTACAGCATCTTTAGGTGCAGAAAAATTCCTTAAAAAAGAGATTAAAGATAACTTCTCAAGAAGCTTTAGCAAAGCAGATTTAGATAACATCAAGTGGCACCCAGCAGTTCCAGCAGGATTTGAGACTATTGAATCAAGAGATTTAGAGAAAATCAAAGCGGCTAAGTAGTTATTTTTTACATCAAGGTTTTTGCCTTGGTGTGTAAAGATTAGGGTTTTTTATTTAAGGATGAAGGTTGAAGGCAGAAGGATGAAGGAAAAAGTAATTTAATCATCCCACCTTCTCCCTTCAACCTTCATCCTTCTACCTTAAATTAAAACACTAATCTTTACACACATAACAGGAGGGGGATTAATGAGTAGCGTACTAGAGATTAAGGATTTAAATAAAAATTTTGGCGACTTTAAAGCTTTGCAAGATATAAACTTAAATGTAAAAGAGGGAGAGTTTGTATCGGTTCTTGGACCCTCTGGTTGTGGTAAGACTACTCTACTTAGGGTAATTGCTGGCTTTATAGAAGAGAGTAGCGGTAGTATCTCTATTCAAAAACAGCCTATGAAAGGTATATCTCCTGAGAATCGCCCTGTTAATATTGTGTTTCAGAGTTTAGCACTTTTTCCTATGATGAATGTTTTTGAAAATGTAGCATTTGGGCTTAGAAGGCAGGGCTTAAAAAAAGATGAAATATCAAAAAAAGTTTTAAAAATGCTAAAGCGTGTAGGCTTAGAAGGGTATGAGAAAAAGAAGATAAACGAACTATCAGGCGGGCAAAAGCAGAGAGTCGCAATAGCAAGAAGCCTTGTTATGAAGCCAAAAATTCTACTGCTAGATGAGCCACTAAGTGCCTTAGATAGAAAGCTTAGAGAGTATATGAAAGTAGAGTTAAAAGATCTTCAAAGAGAGGTAGGAACTACCTTTATATACATCACTCACGACCAATCCGAAGCACTAGTTATGAGCGATAGAGTTGCAGTAATGAACAAAGGCAAAATTGAGCAATTAGACACACCTGTAAATCTATATACACACCCAAACACTGCATTTGTAGCTGGTTTTGTTGGTGAAAATAATAGGTTTGAACTAGCAAATAGCGACAATAACTCAATTACAACAAAAAATGGCTGGAAGCTCAATATGCCAGATTTAGACTTTACACCAAATGTTATGTTTATGCGTCCAGAAGCCTTTATTTTAGAGCCCACAGATGATATAAAAGATATAAACAGATTCCAAGCCACTATTAAAGTAGTTCTATTTGATGGTGCAAATACTAAAATGTCTGTAGTGGTTGATAGTGGTGATGAAATTCTAATTTCACTTCCACAAAATGCAAAGTTTCAAAACTTAAAAAGTGGCGATAGGGTAGATATTGGTATCGCATACAACAACATTAAATGCTACAAGGAGTAAGCTATGAGTGGAAATAAAAAAGCTTTTTACTTTCTATTAATTCCTGTGCTTTTGTGGCTGGTTTTGCTAATTATTATCCCACATATCGACCTATTTATTAGCTCTTTTAAAGTAGATGGCGATAGCTCTAGTGCGTTTTCACTAGAGAATTACACTATCTTTTTTGAAGAGAAAATCTACTGGTTTACATTTTTAAATACTGTACTTTACGCTATTGGCATTACACTTTTAGCCTTTGTTGTTACATTCCCTGTGGCGTTTTATTTAACCAAAGTTGTCGATAGAAAATACGCCTCTTTTTTAACCCTGATGCTTTTAATCCCACTTTGGGTTGGAGAGTTAGTAACAATTTATGGATGGGTTATCATTTTAGGCGACCACGGCGTAATAAACGAAAGCTTAAAATGGCTTGGTATTATAGATAAGCCACTACCGCTACTTTACAACAATTTTAGTATGTCGATTGGGCTTTTATATATGTCTATGCTTTTTATGACAATTCCAGTAATGACAACACTAGAAAGTTTAGACGACTCGCTTATAGAGGCAGCTAGCGATTTAGGGGCTTCTAAGTTTACAATTTTTAGACGAATTATAATACCGCACGCAATGCCCGGTATTGTAAATGGTGGAATTATCGTATTTATGCTTGTAATTGGTGATTATGTTGCTCCAAATATTTTGGGTGGTAAAAGTAACCTGTGGTTTACCGAGCAAATTTATAACCAATTTTTATCGACATTTAATTGGAATCAAGGTGCAGCATTTGGCTTCTTGCTACTTGTAATATCATCTGCTGTTATATGGATGGCTCTTAAGCTATCTGGTCAAAAATTAGAAAAGGTTGGCTCATGATTCGCTCACTTCCAAATTCGCCACTATATAAGTATGGTTATAGATTTTATATTACTCTATTTTTTATATTTTTAGTGCTTCCACTCATTGCAATTTCGGTTTTAGCATTTAACGACTCTAACTCTATCGCCCTGCCTTGGCACGGTTTTTCGCTAGATTGGTTCTTTGCAAACAACGATAATAGAGTCGGACTCTTCCACGATGAAGATTTATTAAGAAGTATCTGGATAAGTGTCGAGACAGCCTTTGCAATGGCAATTTTATCTACAGTAGTTGGAACAATGGCAGCCCTTTTATTTGAACAAGAAAAGTTTAAATTTAAGGGGCTTTTATACTTTTTTGCGATTGCACCACTTGTAATTCCAGGGGTGATTTTAGGTATATCTATACTTTTAAGTTCAAGCTATGTGGGTGAAATTTTAGATACAAAATTTGGTATAGATACCGAAGTCTTTAGTCCAGGTTTTTGGCTTGTTGTATTTGGGCAATTCTCGTTTGGGGCAACTTACGCCTTACTTTTGGTTAGTGCAAGGCTTAAAAAGTTCGACCCACAATTAGAAGAGGCAGCACTAAGTCTAAAAGCTAGCAGACTACAAGCTATAAGATACATTACAATACCATTTCTAAAGCCTGCAATTATTGGAGCATTTGCCGTAACATTTATTATGAGTTTTTCAAACTTTAATACCACAATATTCTTAGTTGGTTCAGACCCAACCCTACCAGTTGAGCTTTTCTCTAGAATTAAATTTAGCTCTACACCTGTGCTAAATGCTGTATCGTTTATGATTGTGTTATTTATTACAATAGTAGCAACTATCAGCCTATTTACGAATAGAAAAAAATGAAAATAATACACCTGACCGACCCACACATAATAGGTGCAGTAAGAGCAAACCTATTTGGGCTGAACCCAACCGATAGACTAAAAAAGGCTCTTAAGAGTATCAATAAACACCATAGCGATGCAAAATTCATAGCTATTACTGGTGATTTAGCGGATAACGCTACTAAAAAAGCGTATAAAAACTATAAAAATATTATAGAGGACTCTAAAATTCCTGTCTATTCAATTTTAGGAAATCATGATAATAGAAGCTTTTTTAAAGAGGTTTTTACTGAGTTTAAAGATAACGACTTTATACAATATAGCTTTACTATTAAAAAGAATGCCTTTATCTTTTTGGATACACTAGACCAAGGTAAAATGAGTGGAACTCTCTGCTCCAAAAGATATAAATGGCTTACTGAAAAATTAGAAGAGTATAAAGAGTATAATGTCTATCTCTTTATGCACCATCATCCCATAAAATGTGGGCTATATGAGTTTGATACAACTGCACACTTTAGAAATAAAAATAAGTTTTGGAAAACATTAGGGCAATACAAGAATATAAGACACATCTCTTTTGGGCATTTGCATCGTATTATAAATGCAAATAGAGATGGCATATCTATGCACTGCACAAGAAGCACAGCATTTCAAGTTGCCCTAAAAACCAATACAAAAGCTGAATGCCTAACAAATAAAGAGAAGCCAACATATGCAATTATAAATATAGATGGTGCAAACTTCAGAATACACCACCACGAATTTTTAGATGAAAACAAAATATATGAGTGCGAGGGAAGATGGAATCAAATAATTTCTGGCGAAGATTAGGAGATGGCGTTATAATAGCCCACAGAGGTCATAGAGCCGTACGAGCCGAAAATACTTTAAGTGCTTTTAAAGAGGCAAATGGCAAATGCGACTTAGTAGAGTTAGATGTCGGCTTTAGCAAAGATGGCGTAGCTATTGTAATCCACGATGATACACTAGAGCGAACTACAAATGCAAAAGATTTGCCAAACTTTAAAGCACCATTTAACATAGCAGACTACACTTACAAAGAGATTTCAAAGCTGGATGCAAGTAGCTGGTTTATAAAAACCGACCCATTTGGTACAATAAAGAGTGGCTTAGTTAAAAAAGAGGAGCTAGAGGCTCAACCAATCCAAAGAGTACCAACACTCAAAGAGGTTTTGCTCCTATTAAAAGAGTTAAATTTAGCCGTTAATGTAGAGATAAAAAATCTTAGTAATACCCCATTCGATACAGTTGCACCCAAGCAAATATTAGAAGAGATAAAAAACTTAAATATGCAAAACAGGGTTATCATATCTTCGTTTAATCACAACTACTTAAAAGTTATAAAAGAGTTAGACTCAAATATAGAGATAGCCATCTTGCAAGAGCATAAACACCCTAAAGATATAGTAGCATATTTAAAGAGTTTAGGTACTAATAATTACAATATCGCAGAAGAGATATGTAACGAAAAAACAGTTAGATATTTAACAGCAAAAGGAATAAATGTAAGCG
>WFYP01000299.1 GCA_015490055.1 Nitratifractor sp. | reverse complement strand
TTTGTATTGCCCTTTGGGTAAACTAGAAAGAGGCAATCTGCAAACTATCTATTTTTCACTTTAGCTACGGCTAGAGTTTCAAAATAGATACTTCACATCTTACCTCTTTCTAGTTTACTGTTATGGTGTATTATGGTCTGGAATGGGTATATCTACCAAATTATACCCATTTAACTGATAAATTGCCAAAATTGTAAATACTCCACCAATTATTGTAAATATATCAACTCTTTCGCCTAAAAATATAGAAGCAAAAAATACAGCAGTAATTGGCACTAAAAAGAAATAGCCACTAGCCTTTTTACCACCCCAAGTAGAGGTTGCCATAAAGTAGATAGAGGTACCAAAAGTTGTACCATAAAGAGATAAAGCCAGCAAATTAACCCAACCGATACTATCTAAATTAGATAAGCTAGGTACTTTAGCATTCAAAAACAGCACTAAAACACCAAGTGCGGTAAAGCTAAACATATAAAAACTAAAAGCCAAAGCTGAACCATTTTTAAAGTAAGAGCTAACAATCGTAATCCAAGGCCAAGTAGCCGCAGCCAACAAAAAGTAAAGAACGCCACGATTAAAACTAATATCTAACTGCCATATCTTTAAAATTATCAACACACCAATAGCACCAAACATCAAAGCAACTATATCTTTTAAATTTAAAAACTTACGACCAATAATTGCAATAAATACAAAGGTCAAAATCGGATTAAGCGTAGTAACCAAAACCCCACCAAAGCCAGCCTGCCCAAAGTGTGTACCCAAAAAGAAAAAGTAGTTATACGCTATTAAACCCATAGCACTAACAAATGCCAACAAAAGCCCCTTAGAATCTATCTTAAAACTATGTTTACTAATAAATAGCACAACCACAAGCCCCAAAGAGGAAAAGAAAAAACGCCAAAATATAAGCGAATAGGCATCAAAATACCCCATCAAAATCTTAGCACTTACCCAAGTGCTACCCCAAGCTATCATTGCTAAAATCATTAAAATTGTTAAAGTTCTATTTTGCATTTACCCATCCTTTAAATTGATGAGTATATTGTAGAAAAAAGTCAGATTTTTGTATAGAATATTTTTGCCTTCTTTGTATTGCAAAGCATATACTTCACTAAAATAGCTATTTAAGTTGTAGGGTGCAGTGCCCTCACTGCACCAAAAGTTACGCAGGATTATAAAGTTGTTTGGATTTTGGTATAATTAATTTCCTTTAACTTGTTTTATAAATTCGCTAATATCCTCTTGTAGTGCCACTAAATCCTCTTCGTGTTCTACTTCGTCAGCTAAGATTTGGCTTACTATATCGTAAGTTACTATATCTTTATTTTGAGTTACCTCTATAATGTCAGAGTATGTCTTAATTGCACACTGTTCACCTTTTATAGCATCTTCTAAAATTGCCACTACATCAAAATTTTTTGGCTCTTCATATCCACAATTTGTATGTACAAACCACTCTTTAGGGTTTAGTAGTGGGGTTCCGCCAAGTTGTAAGATTCTTTGAGCTACCATATCAGCATGACGCAACTCATCTTGTGCATGTTGATTTAGCTCTGCTATAGCTGCATCTTTCATGATCCCTTTTACAACTTTCTCTTCTATGCAGTATTGATAATATGCCAACCACTCATCTGCATATGCTCTGTTTAATAGCTTAATAAGCTCCTCTACCTCGATACCTTTAATTATTGAATTTCCAACTCTTGCCATAATATCCTCCTTTTGATTTTAAAAATCTTTTGGTATAAAAAGCCCTGGATTACCACTTTCGCAGAATAACATAAATATGTGGCATTGCCGCACCTACATAGACCAATATACCAATTACCAATAACCAATCAACTAAACTGAACTATCCTCTTGTTGCATCTTGGCACTTTTTCTTAAAGTATTCACTTCCAGCTTTGCATAATGGGCACTGCTTAGGTGGTTTTTTGCCTCTATGAACATGTCCGCACACTTCACAAATCCACTCCTCGTTATTCTCACTATCAAAAAAGCCTTCTGCTTCAAGTGCCTCTTTTAACTCTAAATACTCTTTTTCATGCTCAACTTCAACTTTGCCTATTGCTCTAAATAGTCTTGCTATAGAGTCTAAACCCTCCTCTTTAGCAATTTTTGCAAAGTTTGGATACATCTCTTCATGTTCGTATCTCTCACCATCAGCTGCATAAGTTAAATTTTTTTGAGTGCTATCAAGCTCTATTCCATTAACTAATTTATTATAAGCTTTAAACTCTGCCATTGCGTGATACTTTTCGTTATCAGCTGCTTCTTGAAAAAATCTTGCAATTTTATGTAATCCCTCTTCTCTAGCTACATCTGCAAAAAATTCATACTTATTTCTAGCTTGTGACTCACCAGCAAATGATTTCATTAAATTAACTGCTGTAAGGTTTTGGGTAATGCACTCCATCTCTTGCCCACAACAAACAAGCTTACCACCACCTACATTTGTTACCTCTACCTCATTACCACATATGCTACATTTGTAACTTTCATACTCTCTCATTATAAATCCTTCTAATTTTTTAAAGGAAAATTTTTTTCCTTGGAGAATTATTACTAAATATTAC
>WFYP01000298.1 GCA_015490055.1 Nitratifractor sp. | reverse complement strand
AGATAAAACTTTTTTCATAAGAATACTCCATTTTTAAAATAGTAATAAAGCACATAAGCACTACAGATAAATACAAACATACAAAGAGTAATAACTGTAATATACTTTAGAGTTCTACTTTCATATTTTAATAATCCTATTATAACCCAAATTAACCCAAAAAAGAGAGCACTAAATAGAGTACCCCAAACGAAATAGCCAATGTAATGATACTCCTTTTGCATCATACAGAATGGACATTTATGAGTTGGTAATTCGTATATATATGTACCAAAAAAATAGACAACTGCATAGTAAGAAATTACACCAAATAATAGTAAAGTTATTGCTGTTAATAGCTTATTATCTAGCAGTAAAGATAAAATTATTGAAACAAAAAGCGTATAATATAGAATTAAAAGCATCTTTATATCTAAGCCAAAAGGTAGAGGATTAGCCCCCTCCAAATTGCCAAAAAGAGCAGAACAACAACTTACAGGAACTGATAAATCTATATTAAATAGATAAGATATATCTAAATATGTCTCGAGAAATATAAGTAAAATTCCAGCTAAAAGTACCCAACTTTTGAACTTTAATAGTGGATAATTTTTAGCTTTTATATCTAAATTGTTAAGTGTTAAAAATAGTAAAAATGTAAATATGGTTATCAACTTTACAAATAGTAAAGTCATACCATATTTATCTGCACTAATCACTCCAGCACCGCACATTGCACCAGGTATAATAATTGACAATGAGTCAATCATATAGACAAAATATATAAGAAGTGTCAATTTAAGTGTAAATATAAAAGTTGCGATTGTAGAGAGCAGATAACTCTGTTTTTCTAGCTTTAACTGTTTTGAAGAGAAGCTATTAAAATCCCAAAATCTCAAAATTGATATATCTTTAAAAAAGGCATAAAGAGCTATTAAAAAAAGTGCAGCTTCGCTAAATAGATAAACAATAACATAGTTATTTAAAAATAGCTCGTTCATTTTGCTCCTTTTTTATAGGGTCAGGTGATGAAAATAAACTTTTTTATTGAACAAAAGTTTATTTTCATCACCTGACCCTAATTTGCAGTTTAAGCTAGCGGGACGACACATAGGTCGTCCCCTACAAGCATCCAACAATCAACCATCAACTATCAACCAATAAGCCTTGCGAAATCTCAACAACTCTATGCTTAAAATCTAACTCTTCAAATAGGCTATCGTGGGTTGCTACTATTATTGTTTTGCCCATATGGTGTAACTCTTTTAGGGTTTGGATAAAGCTTAGAGAGTTGGCTATATCTAAGTTGGCTGTTGGTTCATCGCATAGTATTAAGTTTGGGTTTGCTACCAAAGCTCTTGCTATTGCTCCTCTTTGCTTCTCTCCACCAGATAATTCGCTTGGGGTTTTATTGGCTTTGTGCTCTATATTTGCTACTTTTAGGGCATTTAATGCTTTTTGTTTCGCCTCTTTTAATCCAACTTTGGCAGCAACAAGTGGTACTATTGCATTATCTAACAAGCTAACACCATCTAGCAAATTAAAGTTTTGAAATACTATACCAATTTTTTCGGCTCTAAAAGCACTTAAGTGCATATCTGGCAATTTAGATATGGGCTCGCCATTTACTAAAACTTTACCACTACTAGGCTTATCAAGCCCCGCAATAATAGATAAAAGAGTAGTTTTGCCGCTACCACTAACCCCTTTTAAGATAACGCACTCGCCCTTTTGAATATTTAGCTTAATGTCATTTAAAACATACTGCTTCTGCCCATCTATTTCGTAAAATTTATTTAAATTCTCTATTGTTACCATATTTTTTCCTTTAGGGGGTCAGGTGTTGAAAATAAACTTTTTTAGAACAAAAAGTTCATTTTCAACACCTGACCCCTGTCGCACTTACAAGCTGTTTAAGCTAATGGGACGACACACAGGTCGTCCCCTACAGTCAAAACACTACCCACTAACAACTAACCCCTAATCACTAAAGAGCCTCTTTAGGCTCGGTTACGGCTATTTTCCATACTGGTATTAGTACAGAGCCTAAAAATGCAACTGCAAAAACTATAAAAATTGTGCTTAGTACGCTATAATCTACCACTGGAGTAAATGTAGCAAACTGTTTTAAGTTTGCTCCGCCTAAAAATATATCTTTAAGTATAGGTGCACCCAAAATAAATACATATATATATGCCAAGCTACTGCCAAGTACAAATGCGAAGATTACTAAAAATATATTCTCTAAAAACTTTAATTCCAAAACATCTTTTATACTCCACCCAACGGCTCGCAGTATTGCTATCTCTTTTCTCTCTAATGAGCTTGCTAAGCTATATCGCAGATACAGAAGCAAACTAAATGTTGCAATTACGATTAAATATAGCACCAAAAATAGCCCACCTTTATAGTTAAACAGATTCTCATAAGCTTTTTTCATATCTTTTTTACTAACTACTCTTGTACTAAAATTCAAACTCTCTAATTTTGCTTTTATGTTGCTCCATTCGCTGTCGTTTGGAACATTTAGAGCTATGTCTGTTAGCTCACTCTCTTTTAAACCCAATACCTTTTGGGCAAGCTCTAATGGCATAATTATCATATCGTTACTTATTAGCGAACTTTTAGCATTTAGAGCTTTAAATATATTTACCTTTTGCATCTGCCCACTTGGGGTTAAAAAATTATAATTTGTTGCATAATAATGGCTCTTTAAATAGCTTAAAACACCCTGCCCTACTAGCATATTATCTTTAGATAAAAAGCTTTTTAAATCGACACTATTCATAATTTTTACTAATTTTTTGCTACTCTGCTCATCTAAAAAATCGACACCAACAATTAGGGCACTATATTTATCATCAAAAAAGTATCTGCCATAAACTCTTTTGGTAACTTTATTAACACCGTAAATATTGACTATTTTATCCACCTGCTCAGCTTTTATAGGTGCAACTTTTCCTGCTTTGATATTTTGCACAATAAAATCTGGTTGAGCTTTTAGGCTACTATTTAGTGTAGTTTTTATAGAACTAGAGATAAAGAGCACACTACTTAGCAAAAATATAAGAAGAGTCGATATAAGTACAATACCCACAAATCTTCGCTTCTCTTTTAGCAAATTTAGTGTTAAAAAATAAAAAAATGAGTTATTTCGCATATACAAATCCTACTCTATCGATTGTTATCATATCTGGATATACACTATTATCTAAACTCTTATCTAAATGTGGCAAGCGGTTCTCTAAAGTGCTAACACCAAACGCTGGCTCTACAATTTTTGTAAGTTGTGCAATTTTTTTTGTCTGAGCATTTATATCGCTTTTATTAAGCATATAGTGCCCACTTACTGCCAAGAGTAGAACAGTTAAAAATATTGTGTATGTTAAAAACTCTTTAATCAATGTTTTTCCTTAATAGGGGTCAGGTATTGAAAATAAACTTCTTCTCTGATAAAAAGTTTATTTTCAACACCTGACCCCTAATGAACTACTTCTTGTCTAAACCCATAACAATCTGGGGTGTAACTTTGCTAAACTCTATTAATCTGCCACCATGGTCTGTTATAAAGTTTTTTGCCTCTTTTTGGGTTTTAAATGGTATTAGCTCATTACCCATAGGTCCATAGACTTTTGAGCCTATTACATAAAATGCTTTAGTCGCATTTAGCGATTCTAAACTGTAAAAATCTCTAACCTCAACTTTGCTAATTTGATTTCTATCGTATTTAAAGTCTTCATCAAAAAAGTAGTATTTTAGCATATCTTTTACGCCATCGAAATATAAATTTTTACCATTTACAACCATATGAGCTGCCCATTTAGGATACTTATAAACAAACATCCCACAAACAGGGCATTTGGCTCCATTAGGAACTTTAAATTTTACTACCTTTTTAATATTGCCTTTATTATGCAAATAATATGCAACTGCTTTTATTTTATTTGCACTAATATCGCCACACGCTTTACTACTTGATATTTTAGATATAAGCTCCTCTACGCTAGCTTGAGTTTTCGGTAATTTATCTTGCTGACAAAATATTTTAGCAATCTTTTGCCCTTTAAACTCTAGCTTTTTAATAATAGCCGAACTCAATTCTTGCGAATAAATAGAAATACTAAGAACAGAAATAGCAAGTAGAGCTTTTTTCATAGTTTGCCTTTAGAAGTATTATATATAAGATTTTATAGTAGTTTTGTTAAAAAAAGGTTAATACCTGAAATTAGTAAAGATAAAATTATCGATTAACTACTTCCTAAAACTCTTGAAAATAGAAAAAATAATAGTCAATTCTACAACTATAAGTAAAAAGTGCAAATCATACACTTTATCTTTATTATCAGTAATGCCTTGATACTCCAGCAATTTATAGAACATATAAGAAGCCCCCATTCCAACTAAATAACCAAACTGTTTAGCTGTATCAATAGAGGTAAGAAGTTCATCACTTTTGGCAATTAATGTCTCGGCTCTTACTAAATATGAGCCAAAGACAAATGTTAGCTGATAGCCAAGGTAAACGAGCAGTGCGGTTTGGTAAGTGTATGGCTTAAACAAAAAAACAAGCATTACAATGAGCAACACAAACTCAACCAGCAAAGAGATTCTAAAAAACCACTCGATAGTTAATATCTTATGGTAAAACCTTGCAATTATCAGCATAGAAATAGCCAATACAATACCCCCAACCGAATAGATAGAGGGTTTTAGCGGTGCATAAATAGTAAAAATAGCCCCAACACTTAAACCCAAAAATAGTGAGTTTAAAAACTTATATCTAAGATACCAAGATGGGACTAACTTTAACATATCTATCCTTTATTATTGAAGCCAAAGGTGTGGTGAGACACCACACCCTACCAATAACCAATAACTAATTACCAGTCACTAAAATTTATACTCTACATTAGCATAAAAGCTTCTACCCTCTGTGCTATAACCTTTTACAGTTTCATATTTTTTATCCAACACATTTTTAATTGTCGCATTAAATTTAAAGTTATTATTAATGCTTGTATTATATGTTAAATCTACAGTTGTGTAACTTTTTAGTGTTACATCTTTGAATGGAAAGCCACTGTAATCTACATCTCTTCTCTTGCCAACATAATTAGCAATTACGCCAATATGTGAAGCCTCTCCAAAGTAGTAATCTAAATATATAGAACCACTATTTTGAGGTATTCTTTGTGCTTTTTTACCTTTATTGTCTTTATATTTAAACATATGTGTCCAGTTCGCACCCAATACAAAGCCACTATCTCCAAATGCATACTCGCTACTAACTTCTAAGCCTGTTGTCTTAACACCATCTCCAGCATTAAAATAATTTGTTTTATGTGTTGTCGGATTATAGCTAGAAGTGATTTTATCTTTTATTTTATTACTAAAATAGGTAAAATTGATATATTTTTTATATCCCATTGAGATATCAAACCCTTGAGTACTTTCAGGTTTAAGTTCAGCTGATGCATTGCTAAACTGGTATAGACTTGGTGCTTTATATCCAGTATAAACATTTGCTGCAGAGTGTAAACCTTTTACAATTTTACACTCTCTTTTAATACCAAATCTATATGTTGTCTTGTTTTTAAATTTATCAAAATCATCATATCTAGCTACTAAATTAAATGTTGTATCTGCACCTAAAAGAGAATTTACTCTTTGTGTGTAAGAGGCGAACAGTGCGCTATTTTTAAATTTAGCCTTATTTGGTGTAGTTCCAAAACTTGAAACAGAAAGTGTATCTGCTCTGTTTATTGTATGCTCAGCACCTACTGTTAAACTATTTTTATCACTAAATTTATAATCAGCAGTTAGTGAAGCTTGTGTACTTTTACCTGTAGTGTTATATGTAGAATTTGCACCAATATAGCTTCTATCTATCTTTCTTTGTGAAACTTTAGCATCTACACTCAAGGCATTATTTGTATATTTGTAGTCTATACCATACAGTTTTTGGTCACTCTTTCCGTGTGAAATTTTATCATTAGCATTGCCATTATCATAATCGAACTTACCATAATCTCTACGAACAAATATAGAAGCTTCATTATTTGTATTAATATTAAATTTACCTTTTAAGTAGTAGTTTAAATTTTTATATCCATCTTTTTCGGCATTTCTTGCTGCAAGTGCAGATATACCATCTGTATCTAGCCAATGAACACCCAAAGATAGAGAACCTGCTTTAAAGTTTTTAGAAACATCAAAGCCAGCATCTTTAGTAGAGTGGCTACCTGCTTTTAAAGAGATAGTTGCACTATCTTTAGAGCCACCTTTTGTAATAATATTAATAGTTCCAGCAGCTGCACCAGCACCCCAAATACCGCTCTGTCCACCTTTTATTATTTCTATTTTCTTAATTGAATCTATAGATATATGCTCTAATGCAGCCGCAGCACTTGGCTGAGTATAATCAGTTAAAGGTACACCATCTAACAATACAAGTAAGTTATCGCTCTTTAAACCTCTAACAAATACCGAAGTAGTCTGCCCCGCTCCACCATTAGATGTAACAACAAAACCTGCTGTGTGGCTTAATACCTCTGGCACGCTTTGGTAGCCTTTTTCTTGAATATCCTCTGCTGTTACAATAGTAACATTTTGAGTTGTATCTTTAATCTTTTGTGGTAATTTCGAGCTAGAAGTTACAACAACTTCGCCTAAATCTTGTGCTCCAAATGCTGGAGACAGTAGTAAACTAGCCGTAAAAATGCTTAGTGTAGTTTTTTTCATATTTTTCCTTGTTTTGTTTTTTGTATCGTAAATATTTATGGACATTATTGGCAATTTAAATTTACGGGCAGACACATAGGTCTGCCCCTACACAGCCCAAAAAGTTGGTTATATGTTGATTAAAATTAAAGCAGGTGGAGAGGTTTTATTTTCCTCTATTTTAAAGGCAGACTTGTGGTATTGGTGGCTACTATCTATGCGACACAGTTTGTGCAAAGTAGAGAACATTGCAATGATTGCAAGAGAGAAGTATCTCTTTTTTCTGCCTTTTAAGTGTTTCATAAGGCGAATTTTACCTAATTTGGATAAAAACACTCTAATATACTTAGATGTTTTTGGTAAAATTAAAACAACAAATAGTTTAAGGGCATAAATTGACAACTACAGAGAGAATTAAACAACTTTTAGAAGAGAGAATACTTGTAATAGATGGTGCTACAGGTACTCAAATTCAAAATTTAGAAATCCCAGCAGAAGCATGGCTAGATGAAGATGGGCAGAGCCAAGAGGGGTGCAACGAGCTATTAAATGCCACCGCTCCAGAGTTAATGAAAAAGGTTCATAATGCTTACGGCAAAGCAGGTGCAGATTTAATTAAAACCAACACATTTGGTGCGATGCCGTGGGTTTTAGACGAATATGGCATGGGAAATAGATGCTACGAGTTATCTAAAAAGGGTGCCCAAATTGTTAAAGAGGTGTGCGAGCAGTACTCTACGCCAGAGAAACCTCGTTTTGTATTAGGCTCTATTGGACCAGGTACTAAACTTCCAAGCCTTGGGCATATTCATTACGATGAAATGTTTGCAGGGTATAAAGAGACGGCTTTGGGGCTAATTGATGGCGGTTGCGATGTTTTCTTGCTAGAGACTTGTCAAGACCCATTGCAGATTAAAGCTGCAATTCACGGATGTAAAGAGGCAAAAAAAGAGCGTGGAATTGATGTGCCAGTTATGGTATCTGTAACGATTGAGCTTAGTGGAACTATGCTTATAGGAACTGATGCTACGACGATTGTAACTATTTTAGAGCCGTTTGATATTCTATCTTTAGGCTTTAACTGCGGTACAGGACCAGACCAAGTTAAGAAGCATTTAAAAACGCTATCTGAGCTATGCTCTATACCTATTTCGGTGCATGCCAATGCTGGTTTGCCACAAAACCGTGGCGGATACACTTACTACCCGATGGGACCAGAGGAGTTTACGCAAAAGCAGTTAGAGTTTACCGAGTTTGATGGTGTATCTTTCTTAGGTGGTTGTTGCGGTACTACGCCTCAGCATATTCACGCCCTGCAAAAGGCTGTTAGCTCCAAAAAGCCTAAAAAGCCAACTGGCAAAATCGAGCCAAGTATCGCTTCGCTATTTAACACAACCGAACTTTTCCAAGAGCCAGCACCTCTACTTATTGGCGAGCGAAGTAATGCGACAGGTTCTAAAGCCTTTAGAGAGTTAATTATCAACTCAGACTACGAAGGCACGCTAACAGTAGCACAAGCTCAAGTGCGTGATGGGGCTCACTGTTTAGATGTAAATGTCGAGTTTGCTGGACGCGATGGAGCTAAAGATATGAAGGCAGTTATGGAGCTTTATAACCAAAAAGTTCCACTGCCACTAATGCCAGATGCAACCCGTGTAAACACTATAGAAGAGGCTCTAAAGTGTATTGGTGGAAAGCCAATTATTAACTCTACCAACTTAGAAGATGGCGAAGAGAAGTTCCATGCTATTTGTAAATTGGCTAAAAAGTTTGGCTCTGCTTTGGTGTGCCTTACAATCGACGAAAAAGGTATGGCAAAAACTGCCGAAGAGAAGGTGGCTGTTGCTGAGCGAATGTATAAAATGGCTACTGAAATTCACGGTATAAACCCAAGCAACCTTATTTTCGATGTACTAACCTTTACCGTTGGCTCAGGCGATTTAGAGTACCGTGACGCGGCAATTCAGACTATGGAGGCGATTAGAGAGTTAAGAACAAGACACCCAGAAGTTGGTACAACTTTGGGGTTATCTAACATCTCTTTTGGTCTAAAAGCACATGCTAGACGCTTCTTAAACTCGATATTTCTGCACCACTGCATAGAGGCTGGGCTAACGACTGTTATTATAAATGTTAAGCACATTATCCCTATGGCAAAAATAAGTGATGAAGACCGCGAAGTTTGCGAAGAGTTACTATTTAGGGCTGATGATGAGTCGCTATTTAAATTTATCGACCACTTCTCGGATGTGCAGATAGAAGATGCAGGAGCAGATGAAGCTTTCGAAGCTATGCCAACCGAAGAGAAGATAGCAAAACTGCTTTTAGATGGCGACAAAGAGCGTATGATTCCGCTAGTAGAAAAAGCTCGCCACGAGATTGACCCAGACAAAATTGTAAACGAAATTTTAATTGATGCTATGAAGGTTGTAGGTGAGCTATTTGGCTCAGGGCAGATGCAGTTGCCATTCGTATTGCAGTCAGCTGAAACTATGAAAGCAACGGTTGATTACCTAAACCCATACCTAACAAAGCAAGAGAAAGAGACCGACACAACGCTTGTAATTGGTACAGTAAAGGGTGATGTTCACGATGTTGGTAAGAACTTGGTAGATATTATACTCTCTAACAATGGATTTAAAGTTATAAATGTAGGCATTAAAACCGACTTAGAGACATATCTTAAAGCTTGCGAAGAGAATAGCGTACAAGCTATTGGAATGAGCGGTCTGCTTGTAAAATCTACAGCCGTTATGAAAGAGAATTTAGAGACAATGACCCAGATGGGGCTTGAGATTCCAGTACTTCTTGGCGGTGCAGCTTTAACAAGAAGCTTTGTCGATGATTTCTGTCGCCCAATCTATAAAGGGCCTATATTTTATTGTCGTGATGCTTTCGATGGAGTAATTGCGATGAGCAGAATCGAGAAGTATAACGAAGACCCAAGCGTTGGCTTAGACACAAAGCTAGCAGGCGATTTGAAAAAGGTAGAAAAAAAGGAAGTTAAAGAGGTTGTTATCCCACCTTTTGAAGAGATTAAAATGCCAAGCCCTCAGCCAATACCAACCCCACCATTTTGGGGCAGACGCGTGTTGCAAAAGCAAGACTTAGATATAAATACTATCTTTGAGTGGGTAAATAAAAAGTCTGTTATCAAAATGCATTGGGGCTATAAAAAGGGTAAAATGCCTAAAGATGAATACGAAAAGATGCTCGAAGAGAAGGTTTACCCAGCTTTCGAGCGTTTAAAACAAGAGTTTATCGACAAAGATTTGTTTGAGCCAACTATAATTTACGGCTACTATCCATGCCGAAGTAATGACCAAGAGTTGTATCTATTTGATGAGTCAGAGGGGTGGAATGTAGATGAAAATGCATCAAGAGAGCCGTTTGAAGAGGTTAAAGATAGACATACAGTCAAATTTAGCTTTCCAAGACAGCGAAGAAAACCACATAGAGCACTAAGCGACTTCTTTAGACACGATAGACACGACGTTATTGCCTTAACTTGTGTAAGTGCAGGTGCTAAGTTCTCTGAGTATGAAAAAGAGCTTTACGACGCTGGTAAGTACTTAGAGTACAATATGGTACACGGCTTCTCGGTGGAACTTGCCGAAGCCCTAGCCGAAGTTGTGCACAAACAGATAAGAATGGATTTAAATATTTTAAGAGAAGATGAAGGTGCTACACTTAGAGATGTAAGAATGCGACGCTACCAAGGGGCAAGATACTCTTTTGGCTACGCAGCCTGCCCAGACTTAGAGCAAAGCCGTGAACTTTTCGATGTATTAAAACCAGAAGAGTTTGGCATAGAATTAAGCGAAACCTTCCAAATCCACCCAGAGCAAAGCACAAGTGCCTTAGTAGTTCACCACAAAGAGGCTAGCTACTACGCGGTGTAAAAAAAGATAGGTTACTATAACAATACTCGATTAAAACTAATGGAAGAGATTTATTAGGTATATAAGTGCATAACGTCAGTTATTAAGTCATTTTCATTACTATTAATATTTATACTTGATAAAAACTCAAGGAAAATTAACATATTAGTGATAAAATATAGTATTATATTCTATCTTAAGGAAAGGAAAAGATGCAATTTACAAAATTAGCTAAAAGTCATCAAGAGTTTAAAAATAAACATTTAAAAGAGTATGCTGATCAATTTAAAGAGTTAGCACTCAAAGGGCAGTCTCCAAAAGTACTCTTTATATCATGTAGTGATTCTCGTGTTATTCCTAATCTAATTACCCATACTAAGCCAGGTGAACTTTTTATCGATAGAAATGTAGGTAATTTAGTACCACCTTATCAAAAAGACTCATCATGCACAGCAGTTGCGGCTTCAATAGAATATGCAATAGAACATCTTCATGTTGAAGATATTATTATTTGTGGGCATAGTTATTGTGGAGCATGTAAAGCACTCTATGAGGAGCACTATACGGAAGATCCAAATACAGAAAAACTTATACAATGGCTAGAGTATGCAAAAGAGTCTAAAATATCAGCACTTGCAATGGTTGGAAAAGAGAATAAAGAGAAGCTTCTTCGTGCTACAGAACGTTTTAATCTCATAGAACAACTACGCCATCTTCTTACCTATCCAGTAGTACAAAAAGCTCTTGAAGAGGGACAACTCTTTATACAAGGATGGTACTATCATATTGAAAGTGGTGATTTAGAGTATTTTGACCCAATCGAACATAGATTTAAGCCACTTAATGATTTAGAAGAGGCATAGTTTCCTAAATATAAATACTATTGGATTTATTCTCTATCTAAATATTTATTATATTTCAATATAAGGGTAAAAGCCCTTATATATTAGTGTTTCTCTGCCGGTAATTCTGTTGAGTTACAACTCTCTTTTGCCAATAAATAACCTATATATAGACCTAACAATCCTGCAAGTGTTAAACATAATGGTATCTGCTTTGCTAATTCTAACATTTTACTCTCCTGTTATTACTTTAAATTCTACTCTTCTATTTTTAGCCTTGTTCTCTGCTGAGTCATTAGGCACCAATGGTTTAGTCTCTCCATATCCTATTGGTTTTAATCTATCTGCTGATACTCCAGCTTTAACAAGTTCTGCTTTTACAGTATCTACCCTATCTTGCGAAAGTTTTAAGTTGTACTCAGCTTTTCCGCCACTATCTGTATGCCCTTCAATGCGAACTTTAATATTAGGATACTTTTTAAGAACTTTTGCAACTTTATCAACTATCTCTTTACCTTTAGGGGTTAAAGTAGATTTATTTAATTCAAACTCTATTTTATGAAGTTTTAAAATATCTTTAATCTCTGCCTCGATATTAGATTTTGTTGTATCATCTACTTTACTAATTGTAGTTGCGTTATTCTCTGTATTCTGTACTTTTGGCTCCTCTTTTTTAACTTCTGGCTTATCGTCAGGGTCTAGCGGATTAGTGCCTGCATTTTTTTCGTCTATATTGCTTACTCCATCACCATCACTATCGTTATTAACATCACTATCATTTGAATCTAACTCATCAACTACACCATCACTATCAGCATCTAATTTAGCTGACTCTACTACATCGCTCTTGCCATCTCCATCAGAATCTTTACCTTTTTCTATTTTATCTAACTTACCATCTTTATCTGTATCTGGCTCAATTTTAGAGTTAGGGTCTAGAGGATTAGTACCTGCTTTTAACTCATCTATATTACTTATGCCATCATTATCAGTATCATTATTTGGGTTATCATCTTCAGCGTCTAACTCATCAACCACACCATCTTTATCGGAATCTAGCTTTGCAGACTCTACTACATCGCTTTTGCCATCTCCATCAGCATCTTTACCCTTCTCTATCTTGTCAATTTTACCATCTTTATCGGTATCTAACTCTACAGGTTTAGAATCTGCATCTAATGGGTTTGTACCAGCTTTTTTCTCTTCTATGTTACTATAGCCATCGCTATCGCTATCATTATTTGTATTATTATCTTCAGCGTCTAACTCATCAACCACACCATCTTTATCAGCATCTAGTTTTGCAGACTCAACTACATCACTTTTACCATCACCGTCTGTATCTTTACCTTTTTCTATCTTATCGATTTTGCCATCTTTATCGGTATCAGCCTCTTTTGGTTTAGAGTTGGCATCTAATGGATTGGTTCCCGCTTTTTTCTCTTCTATGTTACTATAACCATCTTTATCACTATCGTTATTTGGGTTATCATCATCAGCGTCTAATTCATCAACCACACCATCTTGATCTTTATCGGCTTTTGCTGACTCTAATACATCGCTTACGCCATCTTTATCGGTATCTTTATTAAACTCTTCACCATCTGATTTGCCATCTGCATCAGTATCTTTATCGAATGGATTACTATTTATCTTCTCTTCATCAGAATTTAATACACCATCGCCATCGATATCGCTATCGTTACTATCAGCAATGCCATCTCCATCTAAATCGGGCAGCTTAGCTTCTTGTTTTACTTTTTGTGTATCTGTCTTAAACTCTTTTTTGTTACTTATTGCTGGAGTATGCACAAAACAGCATAACAAAATTAATAGTATCAAAGCAAGTATTGCAATCTTTAATTTTTTATTCATAATCTTCTCCCTCCAAATATTATAAACACTTTAATAAATAATTATTAGAAGCATCCTTGTGTATGAATTATAGCATAAAAGTAGCAAAATTACTGATTTAGATACTTTTATTTAACTTAACTTATGCACAATATGCAACATTTTATAAAGAAAGAATATGACTAGAAGTGTTTTTTAAGCAATTATATTTATTTTTTAGCCTCTATGGGTTTATGTACTACAGTTGTTAATCCTAATAACTTCCATGCTTGTAAGCCATCTCTATACCAATAAATTTTATTTGCAGGATAACCTTGTCTTACAATGCCTTTTATAAATCTGCTAGATTGCTCGCACCATAAACCTGAACAGAATACTGCTATATCTTTTGATGTTGAGAAATTATAACTGCCATCAAGCTTAATTGTTGTACCTAATACTTTAAATAAACGATTTACTACTCTTTTAGAGTTTAGTTCTGTTAAAGTAAAAGGTATATTTATAGCTCCTGGAATTGTCTCTAGATTGTAGAAACTTTTTAATCTAGCATCTACTAAAATACCTTTTTTCTTATAAACTTTATTTTTAATAAAGTTTATTAACTCTAACTCTGCAATAGTTGTTACCCTTTTTACAATTTTAATATTTGGGATACAAAATGGAGGACAAGTTCTAGAAGTTTTTGCAAAATCATCAGTTAATTTATTTCCAGTATCTTGAATTCTAGAAATTTTAATATCAACACCATTATCTTTAATATGTACATATGGAATATTTTTAGTAATCTTAACTAACTCATCCGCATAAATAAAAATAGTTAAAAATAGAGTAAATAAAACAACAATACTTTTCATATTAAGCCTTTATAA
>WFYP01000297.1 GCA_015490055.1 Nitratifractor sp. | reverse complement strand
CTATTAAGGTAAAACCTCTTTTCATTTTTTTCCTTTAACCATCAACTAACAATTAACCATCAATAATTTTACGGTCGGTAAACCGACCCTACACCATCAACTAATCAATACCACTCACTACGGCTTCTTAAACTATTTTGACTATTTCTAGTCCACCAATCTGCTGCATCGTTTAGTGAGTTAAATATTTTGCCATCTCCAAAATATGATGGTATAAATAGAAATTTATCGCCTAAGTCTAATATAATTTGTGAAATTGAGCCATTTTGGTAGTGTCTGAAGCGAAGGCATACTTTTTTATCTTTGTATCTGCCTAACTCTAATTTTTGTGGATTGCTATTTTTGTCTAAAATATATTCGGCTTTTACATTTAGCACAAGTGGCATTGGTGCATTTTGTGCTTTTGCTGAGTTTGTTATATAGTAGCAATCCTTGCAACTATTTATACAGACTACTTCGCCATCTCCATTAAGATTTTTTTGTAAATAGTTTGGCAAGTTTGTAGTATTTACTTCTACTTTTGCTTTAGTTTCGACTCTAGGTTTAGAGAAAACAAAGTAAGCAAATAGAGACATTAAAAATATTGTAACTAAAAGCTCTATAAGTGTAAAAGCTGGCTTTTTAGGGTCAGGTGATGAAAATAAACTTTTTACTCTATAGCAGTTTATTTTCATCACCTGACCCTCTTTACTTATTTATCGCAGTTTGAATATTTAATATCTGCGTTATCGCCTGTACCGCCCTCTTTTCTGTCTGGTCCAAAACTTATTAAATCGAAGCCATTGTCGGTTTTAATATATTGGAATGGTTGTTTCCAAGAATCTTTTGGCACTTTTTTAATATATCCACCATTTGCATATGCCGGGTATTTATCGCTATCTGGATTAGAGACTAGAGCATTTAAACCCTCTTCTGTATCTGGGTACATTCCGTTATCCATTTTAAACATATCTAATGTGTGTGCAATAGAGCCCATTTGGTTACATACCATATCTCTCTCTGCTTTTACTTTTGTATTCATTACTTTTGGCACAACAAAGAACATTAATAAACTTAAAATCATAATAACTACAAGTAGTTCTAGTAGTGTAAATGCACTTTTGAGTTTTTTTCGACTATTTTTGATACTATTTTTCATAATCTTTATCCTTTTTAAAGTTTTACTGTTATAATATTAGTTCATATGAACTTTAATTTTACTACCATTGTTTAGTCTTTTTCTAAACGATGCAGTAAAGTTATCGGATTATTTTACTTGAAAAGAGCTTGAAAATGGTTAAAAAGCGTCCAGCAATTACACTATTTATTACTTTAGCTGTTATTGTTGCTTTGATTTCTCTTATTGGTATAGTATTTGGATATTTGAGTGAAGCTAGAGCAAAGGCGCAAGATAAATCGGCTCTTATCGAGGCAAATTTAATTTATGCGGATGTTTCAAATGCTGTTAGCAGATATGTTGGAAAAAGCCCAAGCATTGGGACTTTAAAAAATATTTACAATATTCCAATTACTATAAAAGAGAGCAAAGGTCCTTTTAGCTTGTTGGCTGCTTGTACTGCTTCGCGAGCTGCTGTGCCTATAACTTGGCTTAAGAGTAATGGTGGGGCGTCTATGCAGAGTCGCTATAATATTGCTTCGGCAATTATCGAAGATATAGGAGTGCAAAGCAGATTAAAAGATGCTGAGAGATTGAAATCGATGATTTCAGAAGCTCTTGATAGTAAATATGCATACAATTTTGGAAAAGAGGCTCGATTAAAAAGGGCTAAAGATTATCTATCTTGGGTAGAGTTTAAGAAAATTTTAGATGACTACTATTTAAAAGAGGATGATGAAAATGTCTATAAAGTTCCTTGGAAGAGCTATTTCGCTTTTGGTCAAGGGTATAAAGCAATAGATGGTAACTTTTTAAGTGCTAAGTTGATATCTATAATTTTTGGAATAGATGAGCAAATTGTAGAAGAGAACTTTGAAAGTGGACATCTTAAGAAATTTTTATACGATAATGGAGCAGATATGGAACTTTATAACTCTGATATATTTGCAAAAAAGGCTGTTGTGGCGATGGAGTGTAGTGCAAGCTACTCATTTGGAAAGGGTAGTTACTCTTTGAAGTTTAGATACATTAATGGAAAGGTAGAGGGTTTTGAGTTTGTTCAATAGTAATGGTAAGTTAATACTTTTACACAATAATCTTAAAGAGATTAAAAAAGCGAGTAGATACGATTTGCTTCTTTCTCCTCAATTTTATATTGTAAAAAGAGAACAGTTACCTGTAAAGTATGCATTTCAAGCTAAAAAATTAGCACCTTCTATTTTAGAAGATTTATTACCTAATGAGCATGGATATGAGTATGAATATGTAGTCCAAAAAGATGGTGATGCGTGGCTCTTTTTTGCATATAGACCAAAAGAGATAGAAAACTTTGTAAAGGGTTGTTGTCGTATAAAAGCTAGCCAAATTGGGAATATATATTTTGCAGACCAGTTAAAGCCTGTATTAGAGAAGCTACCTATTGGAATAGATGAGTATTACGCTCTTACTTTAGTAGATGGCTTTGCTACTATTGTTCCTAGAAAAATGTTAAGCAGTGAAAAATATGCTAAATTTACAAATAAACTTAGACCTAACAAAGCAATTAAATTTAAGCCATCAAGCAGAGTTGGTGCTGCTAGTGAAGATTTAAGTAAGAGTGCTATTGTTGCTTCTGTACTATTAGGACTTTTGGGGATTGCATTTGCTGTAGAAGGTGTGGGGTATAGTAAAGCAATTAAGCAAAACAATTCAAAAGTAGAGGAGTTATTTGATAAATATCCACAACTACAAAGTAAAATAACTCGTGATAGCATAAAGGGAAAATATAGTAAAATAGAGAAAAAGCAAAGAGCAATAAGAGAAGATATAGATTTATTTAGTCAATTAAGTAGCAAAAATGCACTTTTAAATTCGCTAGAGTTAAAAGATAATGAGATAATTGCTAATTATAGTGTCGATAGCAAAGAGTTAAAAAAGTTTAAATCTGTTGCTTCGTCGGCTAAACTTAAAGTTAAGCCAAGTGGAAATAGAATAACAGTAGAAGGGGCGATTAAATGAGTATTAGTAAAAATATGATTGCCTTAGCTGTTGGATTTATGGTTTTAATAGGCTCAATATTTTACAGCATTACAATGAAAAAAAGTTACCAAAAAAGTTTGCAAGAAGCTAAAACTCAAATAGTTGAAATTAAGTCGGTAGCATCTTTACAAAAACTTTGGAAAGCTAAAGGTGAAATAAAAAAGATTAACAAAATTTTACAATCTGTGCCAAGCAATAAAAAAGCAGAGATTACTGTTAAGCGTTCTAAAGCGATATTAAATTTTAAAAATTTAACAGACAAAGAGTTAAACAAAATTTTAACGAAACTAGCAATGCAACCTATTCAGTTTAGGAAGTTAAATATTTCACGAAGTGGAGAAAAGTATTCAATGGAGTGCCTATGCGTGTGGTAAGAAATATAGTACTATTTATTGTTGCACTCATAGTTGGTGTAGTTTTGTTTATGCCAAAAAGCCAACTCTATTATTATGGAGAGAAGCAGCTAAAACAGTATGGTATTGTAATTGGTAATGAAAAGTTAGATGATAAGCTGTTATCTTTAAATATTTTGCATCCTGTTGTGTATTTGCAAGGATTAGGTGTAGTAAGAGCTTCTAAAGTAGAAGTTATGCCATTACTATTTATTAACAGGGTCGATGCCGATGGTATTGAGTTGATTAATGAAGCAAAGAAGTTTTTAAATGTAAATATAACAAAACTTAAACTTAATCAATCTATTTTAAAACCATATAGAGTAAAGATAGATGCACAAGGGAGTTTTGGGGTTGCTAATGGTTATGCGAACTTAAAGAGTAGGGTAGTGCATATAGATATTATTAAGCCAAAAGATATAAACTCTATTAAAAGATATCTAAAGAAAGGTGAAAAAGGGTGGTATTATGAGTCAAAATTCTAAAAAAAGTACTTACACTCTTTTAGCTTCTGTAGTGGCGGGCTTATTAATTGCTAAAGCTTCATGGGTTGCTTTAGAGTTTAATAAGCTACCTAAAAAAGGTGAAGATATAGATAGTAACAGTGGTTTAAAACCTCTCTATTACCACTACTCTTTAGCATCTAAAAAAGATTTACCAAAAGTTATAAAAACTAAAACTAAAACAGTAAAAAAAGCAGTGATAAATAAGCCAAAACCTGAAAAATTTAATAAATTTATATTGACGGGGATATATGATGGAACCGATAAAAAGATAGTTGCATTAGATTATTTAGGTAAAAACTATGTAATTTCTATAGGAGAAGGTGTTGAAGGATATATTCTTACTAAAGTGTATCCAACTTATGTTATCTTTACAAAAGATAAAAAAGAATATAGATTAGATTTGTATAAAAAGGGTACAAAAAGTTATAATAGTAGAGCAAGTAATGTAACTAATATTAGTAGTCAAGTTAAACCTACAGTTAAAAAGAATAAGATAGAAAGAGACGGTGATACAACATATATTCCTAAAAATCTATTTAATAAATATAGAACAAATATAGGTGCCATTAGACAAAATATAGGTGTAGTCCCAAATATGGATAATGGAAAATTAAATGGTTTTAAAATTAGATATGTAAAAAAAGGTAGCGATTTTGATAAGTTAGGAGTTAAAAGAGGTGATATTATCACAGCAATTAATGGAGAACCACTAAATAACTTTAGAGTTCCATTAGAATTTTTTAATAATTTAGATTCAATTACAGCAGCAACATTAACAGTAAAACGCGGAAACGAAATTAAGGAGTTAGAGTATGAAGTTCGTTAAGATTATAATAAAAGTATTAGCAGTAACACTGATTTTATCATCAACAGCAATGGCAAAAGATGATACGATAAATGTTAATTTTAAAAATATGCCACTTAAACAATTTGTCCAATTAATTGGTAAATATACAGGTAAGAATGTTCTTATAGATGGTCAATTAAATGGAAAAGTTGATTTTGTAACTAACAATAAAAAAATAAAAAGAAGTTCTCTTTTCTCTTTAGCTAACTCTATTTTAGGTAGTAAGGGGTATGCTCTTGTTGATCATGGAGATTTTTTAGAAGTAGTTAAAGCTTCAGATGCCGCAAGTAGTGGTTTGGATGTAAGCAAAAATGTATCTGGTAATACAATGAAGACAGTTTTATTTCCTTTAAAATACTCTAACGCTGCTGTTATTCGTGCGAAAATAAGACCTCTTCTTCATAGAAATGCTAAAGTTATTTCGTTTAGAGCTAATAATATGTTGGCTGTAACTGCTTATCCTAAAACTCTAAAAGCAGTTAAAAAACTTATTGAAGCAATAGAAGCTAGTGGACGCCGTGGAACAACTATTATTAAGCTTAAAAATGCTGCTGTAAAAGATGTTTATCAAAATGTTTTAAATATGTCTAAGCTTCTTTTCCCTCAAACTATACCAAGCGAAAAGGTTGGGGTACTTAAAGATGATGCAGCAAATACTATTATATTAGTTGGTAAAAAAACAAATGTAGATAAGTTGCTTAAATATGTTGAAAATTTAGATGTAAAGGGTGAGTCTATTGAGCAGAAGATGTATGTTATTCCACTTAAAAACTCTAATGTCGAAGATATGGAAAAAATTATGTCTAAACTTGTTGCTCAAATGAATAATATGCCTACATCTCCACTAAAAAAAGCAGCTGCTAAAAAATCTAAAGCTACTAAAGCTATGGTTGTTGCAGATAAAGAGAGAAATGCTCTAATTGTTCTTGCAACACCTGACCAAATAAAAAATATTCGTGCTGTAATTAAAAGAATAGATGTCGAAAAGCCACAAGTTTATGTAAAAGCAAGAATAGTAGAGATAAATGTAGCTAAAGCTAAAAATGTTGGGCTTAAATATGGATTTGAGGGTGGTAAAATTACTACTAGAGGTCTATTTAGTTTAGCTGGAAATATGGGAGCACCTACACTTATGGTAAGTAGAAATCTACTTGGTTTCTTAAGTACTCAAACTACAGATAGCAATGGTAATATTATTACAAATAATCCATTCAGTTTTGGTAATAGCATTAAAGAGTTGTTTGCAATAGGTATTAAGATGGATTTATTGCAACAAAATGGTGCAGCACATACTTTAAGTGAGCCATCAGTTCTTTGCTCTAATAACCAAGATGCAGAGATTTATGTGGGTGAGACTCGCTCTATTTTAGTTAGCTCATCTGTAGGAGATACAAAAGATGCTGTTGTAAGAAATAAGTATAGCCGTGAAGATATTGGTATTTCGCTAAAGGTTAAGCCAAGACTCTCTAGTAATTCTAAAGTTGCATTGAAAGTAGAAGCGACTATTGAAGATGTTGTACCAGGCTCAGGAAGTGCAGCCGATAGACCAACAACTACTAAGAGAAAAGTTACAACGAGTGCTATTGTGAATAATGCTCAAACTATTATTTTAGGTGGCTTGATGAAGAGCAGTGGTGGTAAGAGTGTAAGTAAAATACCTATTTTAGGAGATATTCCTATTATTGGTTCGCTCTTTACTTCTACAAGTTATAGCGAGAGTAAGATTAATGTTGTTATCTATTTAACACCATATATTGTTAGAAAAAGTAGTGATTTAACAAAACTTAGAGAATTCTTAGGTCAGTTAGATAGCATTGGCGCAAAATATAGTAAGTATATACGCCAAAAGTTAGCAGAGCGTGCTGGAATAGAAGAAGATACACCACCAAGTAGTAAATATACAGTTCCAGTTCAAACACGAGCAAAGAGTACACACAGAGACCCACTTGATGTTTTAAGAACTCACCCTTAAGGAGTGTAGATGCAGTTACCTATATTAGAGCATGTAAATTTAGAACCATTAATCGAAGATGGTATAGACTATCGTCAAGCCTTAAAGCATGGTTTGCTTTTTGCAACAGTAGGCAAAGAGAAAGTTGCTATTTTATCTAAAGATAATTTAGCAGGGGCAATGAACCACAAGGCAAGAATTGGCAATGATTATAAAATGTATATGCTCGATGATGAGAGTTACGAGAGACTGCATAATAAATTTTTAGAGATTCAAACAAGTAGCGAATTTGAGCAGATGCAAAGCAATGCATCAGATGAGCTTATCGAAGCAGAGAGTGAACTTTTGGAGTTTATTCAAAACTCCCAAAACTTGCTTAGTAGTGAAGAGTCTGCTCCTATTATTAAACTTGTAAATTCTCTATTTTTTCAAGCAATTAAGAAGGGTGCGAGTGATATTCATATAGAGATTCACGAAAGAAGAGGTGAAGTTCGCTTAAGAATTGATGGGGCACTAAAGAAGCATTTGGATTTAGAAAAGAGTGTTGCAAATTTAGTAATTAACCGTATTAAAGTTATCTCTAATTTGGATATTTCGGAGAAGAGAATACCGCAAGATGGTAGAACGCAAGTCTCAATATCTGGTAAAACACTAGATGTTAGGGTTTCGGTGCTACCTACATATTATGGCGAGCGTGTTGTTATGCGTATCTTGATGCAGAGCGAGAGTATTCCAACACTTGAAGATTTAGGTTTCGAGAAAGATACAACCGAAGCTTTTTATAAACTATTAAATCATTCGCACGGTATGATTTTGGTAACTGGACCAACCGGTTCTGGTAAATCTACGACTCTACACTCATTTTTGCAGTATATCGCTTCGCCAGATAAGAATATAATTACTGTAGAAGACCCAGTGGAGTATAATGCTGACCATGTTAGTCAAATTCAGGTAAACGATAAAGTTGGGCTTACATTTGCAGCGGGGCTTCGCTCGATTCTAAGACAAGACCCAGATGTTGTAATGGTTGGAGAGATTAGAGATAGCGAAACAGCCGAAATTGCTATGCAGGCAGCACTTACAGGGCACTTACTACTTTCTACTCTACATACAAACGATGCTACATCTTCTCTTACTCGTTTAATGGATATGGGGATAGAAGATTACCTACTAAGCTCTACACTAATTGGGGTACTTGCACAAAGATTAGTTAGAAAGCTTTGCGACCATTGCAAAGTTCCAACCCTATTACCAAAAAATGTACTAAAAGATTTAGATTTAGATGATAGAAGCATATATTACCAAGCGGTAGGGTGTAGGCAGTGTGATTTTACTGGCTATAATGGAAGAAAAGCGGTAGGCGAACTTTTTATTATGAGCGATACAGTAAAAGAGTATATGAAAAAGGGTTTAAACGACCACGAAATTAGAGAATTGCTTAAAAAAGAGGGAATGAAAACTATATCCGATGAGTTAAAAGATATGATGAAAAGTGGCTTAACAAGTTACGAAGAGGCTCTAAGAGTCGGTATTATGGATGGCTAATGTATAAAAGTAGAGCTGCATTTACATTAGTAGAGATTTTAATTGCTATAACACTGCTATCTATAGTTTTAGTAGGGCTTTATGGGGTATTAGATACTCAAAGACGCTCTGTAGATATTATAAAGAAAAATTTAGATAAAAGTATAGACAACGACCGTGTTATTATGGTACTGTATAACGATATTTTAAGTAGTGATGGTAATATTACTTTAAAAAAGGGTGAGAGAGATACGCTATGTATCGAATCGACAAGAAACTCTCTGTATGAGCTAGGCGTTGCAAAAGTGTGCTGGCTTGTTCTTAAAGAGGATGATACTTTAGTTAGAGTAGAAGGTAATGGCTACAGATTGCCACTAGGCTTAGAAGATACGGTAGAGATAGATAGGGTTTTAAAAGGCGTTAAAGTATTTGATATTACAAGAAGTAAAAATAATATTTTAGCAGTAATTCAAGTAGCCAACAAAGAGCCATATAGCTTTTTATTGCAAGGTATAAAGCCACCACCAAAGCCTAAGAAAAAGGAGAAACTTAAAAAGTCAAAATCTAAGTTAAAAAATAGTAAAACCAAACACCCACCAATAGAGCATCCGGGAGGGATGTTTTAAAAGGAGCATTTTTGAATAATATAGATGGGAAATTCCAAAAAGATATAGAGAATTTAACAGATTCAGAGAAAGCTGTAATAGTAAACAAAGGCACCGAAGCCCCATTTAGCTCGCCACTTTTAGAAGAGAAGAGAGATGGAGTATTTATCTGCAAACTATGCAAAAGCCCACTATTTAAAAGTAGCGCAAAGTTCAACTCAGGAACTGGCTGGCCAAGTTTCGACGAAGAGATAGAGGGCGCAGTAAAAAGAGTCCCAGATGCAGACGGCAGAAGAGTAGAGATAGTATGCGCCAAATGCGGTGGACACTTAGGACACGTTTTCGAAGGCGAAGGCTTTACCCCTAAAATGACTCGCCACTGTGTAAATGGAGTCTCTTTGGAGTTTAAAGAATCTTAATGTTAATAAGCTCTGCTCCTACTGCGATTTCTAGGCTTTGAAGTTCTATTAGAGTTATTATCTCTTCTTTTGCTGTTAGATTTTTTAGGTTGATTTCGATTGCCTCTTCCACCCATATTTATAGGTTCTGCTTTAATATTTGGATCAACTTCGAAGCCTTCGATTACTACTTTTTTAATTTTTTGAGAAGTTAAACGCTCTATATTTCTTAAAAAATCTTTTTCGTCAATGCAAACTAAAGATACAGCTTCGCCAGCTCTTCCGGCTCTTCCTGTTCTTCCGATTCTGTGTACATAATCTTCGGGTACATTTGGTAGCTCGAAGTTTACAACATGTGGTAGCATATCTATATCTAGTCCACGAGCTGCAATATCTGTTGCAACAAGTACTTGAACTTCTTTAGCTTTAAAGTTTGCTAACGCCTTGGTTCTTGCATTTTGGCTCTTGTTGCCGTGAATTGCAGTCGAAGAGATACCTTGCTCTTCTAAGTATTTACTAAGCTTGTTTGCTCCATGTTTTGTGCGAGTAAATACTAAAACTTGATTCCATTTACTATCTTTAATAAGTTTACAAAGTAGGGCTCTTTTTTTTACTTTATCTACAGGGTGGACAACTTGCTTAACTCGCTCAGATGTCGTGTTTTGTGCTGCTACTTCTACTAAGCTTGGGTTTATCTGAAAGCCCGAAGCTAATGCTTTTATCTCTTTAGAAAATGTTGCCGAAAAAAGCAAGGTTTGCCTATTTTTTGGGACAATTTTAATAATTTTTTTAATATCGTTAATAAAGCCCATATCTAACATTCTATCGGCTTCGTCTAGTACTAAAATTTCGACTTTTGTTAAATCTACAATTTTTTGAGAAATTAAATCTAACAATCTGCCAGGAGTGGCAATAAGTATATCGACTCCTCTTCTAATAGTTCCAATTTGTCGGTTTATACTAACTCCACCAAAAACAATAGCCGATTTATATGGCAAAAACTCGGAATATGTAGCTACATTTTCCCCAACTTGTGCAGCTAATTCTCTAGTAGGTGTTAAGATAAGTGCACGAATGTGTGGCTTCTTCTGACCGCTGCTTTTTGCTCTGCTCATCTCTAAATTCTCTAACATAGGCAGAGTAAATCCAGCCGTTTTTCCTGTCCCTGTTTGTGCAGCTGCTAAAACATCTTTTCTCTGTAAAATTAGTGGAATAGCTTTCTCTTGAATTGGTGTCGGTTTTGTATAACCAGTTTTAGCGATAGCTTTTAAAATGGGTTCGCTAAGACCCAATGTAGTAAATGACATATATAACCTAATATTTAATTTGAGTGAAAGTATAGCAGATATTTATATTTTGCAGATTGATATATATATGCTATTATTAGAAAAACCCAAAAGGTAAGAAATTATGAAAAAAATTGCTATAAAGATAATTTTTGGCACTACTTGTATATTTGGATTACTAGCTTGTAATATAGAAAATAACTCTACTTCTGATAATTTAGACAAAAAGACTCATATAATAGCGAAAATACCAGAAGCTTCGGGTATCTCTTATTGTAATAATACCAACACTTTAATTGTGGTTAGTGATGAGGGTTCATTTTATGAAATTAACTCTCAAGGAGATATTTTAGCTACTCACAAGCTTGGTGATTATGACTTTGAGGGTGTAGTGTGTGAAGACGATAAATTAATGCTTGCCGTAGAGGGTGAAGGCTTATTGCGAGTAGATAGAGACACTTTAGATACAAAATTCTTCGCGTTAAAAGGCGATGGCTTTAAAATAACTAAAAAAAGAGGGATAGAGGGACTTACTAAAATAAAAAAACGATATTATCTCTCTATTCAGGCAAAAAAGAAAAAAGATTCAAAACTCTTGGTAGTAAAACTTAAAGGAGATTGTGCTGTCGTTAAAAAAGTAATAAATCATGGTATTATAGACTCTTCGGGACTCACCTACGAAAATAAAAAACTATATATTGTTTCAGATACAAACGATGCACTATATATATACAATTTAAAGAAAAAAAGAGTAGATAAAAAAATAAAACTTACAAAATTTGCCCAAGAGGGAGTAGCTTTTGATAAAGATAATAATATCTTCTTTGCCGATGATAATGGGGCTGTATTGAGATATAAAATAAAAGATTTAGGTCTTTAAAGTGCACTTATAAAAAAATCTATTATATGGAGCAGGTATTAGCTCCATATTTTATACAAATTAATCATCATCTCTATTGAACCATTTATGGAATCTTCTAAATCTTTTTCTGAATCTTTTTGAGTATATTGTTTCGCTTTTAAACATATCTTTGCTTACATCATTTAAATCTGGTGTATCTTCAAATAATTCTCCGAAGCCATCGTTGGTATCTGGAGCTGGGATATCACAAGTTGTATTAACCTCTTTATAAAAGTTACCTTGAATTGGAACACCACCTGTATAAATGCTTCCATCTAGCTCTAATGTATCTAAATTAATTCTAAAAAATCTACCGCCATCAGTCCAGAAGTTATAGTAATATTCACCATCTTCGCTAACATGTTGCATATGAGATTGAGTTAAGTTAAATATGCCTTCTCTCTCGAAATTTAAAGGAATATTTTTAATAAATTTTTTATGTTTTGTATCAATTATTGTTACAAAATTATCTAAATGGTTAGTTACTATTGCTAAATGTTTCTGTTTAGAAAATGCTACATGACCAGCACCATAACCCGCTTCTACAACTTTTTTAACTTTCATATTTTTTGTTCTTATTATAAATACTTCGCCTTGCTTTTTGAATTCTTTAAATATATTTTGATAATAAGATATACCTTTCCATGCTACGAATCGTTTAAATGCCTCACTAAAGTGGCTTCTATTTTTAATTTTATTAAAGAATTGTAAAATATTTTTTCTATCTCTATCATTTGTTATACTTTTTCCTAAAATATAGTGTGCTGCAACTGGAGCATATAGATATTTTTTATTAGGCGAAATATATAAATTATGCCCAAACATTCCCTCTATTTTATCTTTTTCAAACTCAGCAATGCCAGTGATTTTTAATTTTCCATGTTTTAATTTAAATTTATATACACGAGGTGCTATATTTAAATCTTTATTCCCCTCTGTCATACCAAAGAAAATTTTATTATGCGGATTATTTTTATCTCTTGGTATCATTTGATGCATAGAAGAGTTGGTTCTTATTGTTTGTACCAATTTTGTACTATATAAATCATCATCTTTTTTAATTTTATAAACATGAATAGCTCTATTTGCTCTATCAATAATTATAAATTCATTAGCACTTAACCATAATGGATGTCCTGATATTTGGTCTCCTCCATAATCTGGGGCATAACATTTAAAGTTAGGGTCAAAATTTTCTTTATTTGAATATAGTAAAAAATTAGATTCTATTGGGTCAGCTTCGTAATGATTACATCTAATATTAAAGCCAGCTCTTCCTACCATTTTTAATTTTTGAGCATCGATTAATACTGCTGCTGGTCTATCTCTTGAATTTAGCAAAATTAAATTACGCTTTTTATTGTAAGTATCCGAAGAACGCGGTCTAAAAGGTAAATTAATCTTTTTTATAAAGGTATCGCTCTTAATATCCCAAACGGTTGTAAAGTAAGAACCTTTTGCAACAAGCATCATATAATTTGCACCACTTAATGTACCCATTGGGTCTGCGTGGTGGTTACTAGAGCCTTCTACGGGTTCTATATTTAGCAACTGCATAGTATCGTAATTGATAGTTATTATATGATTATCAGGATTGTGTTCATCAGCATATTGAACAATATGTTCTTTATAAGGTGCATAACAATCACATGCATCATTTTCTGCCATAGCAGATGTAAATGTCAAAGATAATATCGAAATAATCGATAATCCTACCATTTTGTAATTTAGTTTTTTCATATCTTCTCCTAAATAAAATATTTAAAAGTTTACAGTTAAGATG
>WFYP01000296.1 GCA_015490055.1 Nitratifractor sp. | reverse complement strand
GTGCTCTTGTTCTACTTTTATGTCTTGTATCTGATTTAACTACTGCCTGTAATTTTTCAATTATTGTATCATTTAGTGCTATATATTTCATATTTTTTATATAGCAATTTTCAGTCCAACTTTTATGTCATTTATTTTTGTTAGGCACTTATAATCCTATAACTGATTTTATCTTCAATCCGCTTGATAGAAGATGTTTAAAATGGAACATTTGGAATGATATAGAAGATGAGATAGATATAAGAAGTATCGCCTCTTCTCTTTTTCAAGTATCTTTTAAAGAGGATCCGTTTTGGAATGACGCAGCAAAAGATATATTTGAGGGGATTTTGATATATTTATATAAACAAGAGCTAAAAACAAATAAAGCTATATATGAGTATATAAATAAACAAGCTGGAGAGATTTTAACAATTCTAAAAAAAGACCCGGATACAGCTGCAGCTGCAAGATATATAAGTGACCCAAATTCAAAACAAACTCAAGGCGTCCTCTCAAAACTCACTCAGAACACTAAATGCTTTAAATACCTAAAAGATATTGACGGCAATTTTTGCATAAAAGAGTGGATAAAGTATAAAAAAGATAGCACAATCTTTTTGGTAAATTACGCTGATATTAAAGATACTATCGCACCGGTATTGAGTGTATTTGTAGATATTGCGGCAAGGACTACTCTATCACTTCCGGATAATTTAAACCGTAGGATTTTCTTTTTACTTGATGAGTTTGGACAGTTAAACAAGATGAGTAGCTTAGTAGATATATTAACAAACGGAAGAAGCAAAGGAGCTAGTATCTGGCTTGCTATACAGGATATAGGGCAAATCGATGAAAAGTACGGAGTAAACATAAGAAAGACAATAGTAAATGCTTTTAGCAATTATATTGTATTTGCGGCGAATGATTATGATACGGCTAAGTTTTTTGTAAACAAGATAGGAGAGAGAAAAATAGTAGTAACGGATGAAATGCTAAGACACGACTCCGAAGCTGAGGATGATAATCTTGGCATTAGGAAAACACAAAAAACCGAAAACCTTATCCTTGCAAGTGATGTGATGAATATGAGAGACAGAGAAGCTTTTATAAAAGCAAGTGAGATTCAACAATATAGCAAGATAAAAGTTTATCTAAAACCTATTGCAAATGTAGTAAACAGGATAGAAAGATAGCAATACTTCAACCCTTGCTTAATTTTATGCAAGGGTTACTCTAAAAAATAAAAAGCTTTAAATTATGTATATAGACAAGAGAGGATTTAATCCTCTCAAATCAACGACAAGGAGAAAAAATGAAAGTAGGATTTTTTGGCGGAATGATACTACTGGGCTTAACAATCGTCTTTTCTATGATTGCTATTCAAAACAATAAATTAGCAAGAGAAATAACGGTTAAATCTTTTGGATTAAACAAAGTAAAACATAAAAGAGATACAAACGAAACAAACCAATCAAAGCAAAAAGTAATTATAAAGGTAAAGGTGCAAAAGAGTGACTTTGATAAAGAGTTTGAAGAGTTTGATAAAAAATTTGATAATTTTTAAGGAGGAATGAGATGAGAAAAGTAATGTTATTTATATTTACAGCTGCTGCACTTTTTGCTAATGTATCTACTTCTACACAAAAGCAAGAGCAAAAGAGTAAAAGCACAAGGCAACAGGAACAAATAGGAAAGCAGGAGCAGCTGCAGCACAATAAACAGTTAAACAAAGGTAAAGAAAAAAGCATATCAAGGAATGTAACTAAAACACTAAATAAAATCCGCTCAACTACACATACAGTTTCCAAATCAAACAGCGGTACCTGGAGAATAGAGTTAAATCCAATCCCTCATATCTTGATGAAAATGAGAGAATTAGGCTGGAATGAAAAAGCCTTTTTTTTAACAAATAAAGATATAGGAACATCTTACTATGTAGATGATGATGAGGATATAATAGATTTAAACGCTAAAAACTACTATGAAGCAAAAGCAAAGATGAGAGGAAGACTTGATAGAGATATAACAAGAAAAGTAGCACGATATATACAGCTGCTAAATTATACCGGACAAGTTGCAGAAAGAGCTGCAAGTTATATGAAACATTATCCAAAAGCAAATTTTGATAATATTGAAGAGCTTGCGGCAATAGCAGTTAAAAAAGCATATAAAGAAGTTATTCCGGAGCACATAAATATCTATGAGTGCAGATTTGGCGGAAATAACGATACTTATACTTGCAATAACGGACAATACACTTTAATCCTTACAAGCAGTGTACCGACTCTTTTAAAAAACGGAATGGCTTACTACTCATCTACAAATATAGGATTTTCTAAACCTACTTTAACTATCTCTTTTGCAACAAATACAAATGACGCTTTATCTAAACTGGAACAAGACCAACAAACAAGAAGCGTAGCAAAAATGATAAGAGAATATACATCTAAGCTTGAAAGTGAGGGTAAAACAGAGATAGCACAAAGAATTAAAAACAGATTTGTAGAAAAAGCTTTAACAACAAATGTTTCCAATACAACAAATGCGGTAGTTAATGCGATAAACAGTGGATCTCCTATTGCGGTTTTACATATTTTTAGATAGCGAAAATTATGTATAGATATAAAGAAAGGATTTAATCCTCTCAAATTCAAATCAAAAGGAGGAATGAGATGAGTATAAAGACTAAATTGTTTAAATTTGAGGAAAATTGTGTAGAGAAAATAGGCAGGGACGAGTGTGATAATTTTCTAATCTGGTCTATGTATGGCGTTATATTTGCGATGTTTATACCTGTTTTTTATTTTTTATTATCAATCAGATAGGAAAAGATATGGATATAGGAGACCTTAAAACAAAGATAGAGGAGTTATCTGACTCTTTACAGTTTGCAGCTACAAAAGCGGATGAGACTGTTAAAAATCTAAAAGAGACAAAAGAGATAGAGATAGATTTAAGAGCTGCAGCTGCAGAACTTAAAAAGCAGAGTGAAGAGTTAGAAAGGAGAATCGCAAAAACTGTAACAAAAGAAGTTTTAGAAAATCTAAATACTTTTTTTGAAAATAGTGCAAAGATAAGGGAGAGTGCAACAGCTATACATCAAGCAAATATGCAAATACAACAAGTTCATCAAAATTCTTGTAAAACAAGAGCTTTAATATATGGAATCTTAGGTTTAATTACAGGTGCAGGTGCAGCTGCTATATTTTTCTTAAAAATTTGAAAAATTATGTATATAAGTAAGAGAGGAAAAATTTTCCTCTCAAATCAAAAAAGGAGGAATGAGATGAGAAAGATACTCATATCAATTTTATCGGTTATGATTTTAGGTGTAGTTGCTGCACAGGCAGGTAATTTTTTTTCAAAGCCTGAAACGGTAAAAACCATAAGAGAAGGCATATCCAATATCAAAGAGAGACTAAAAGAGAATGGTATAAAATTACCATATTGGGGCGGTCAAATAACTTTGGATCATTTAGCTACCTCAAAAGTAGTAGCCGATTTTTTAGAAAAAGACTTTGGTAGTTTGCAAAATGTAGTTACAAATTTGCAAATTCCTAGCGGTACAATCTCAAATAAAGTTGATTGGGCAACTCTTGTTTATCAGGGAAATAAATATT
>WFYP01000295.1 GCA_015490055.1 Nitratifractor sp. | reverse complement strand
GGGTAAATTGTACACACTAAGTATATTATTTTCAAATATTTAAAATTATATATTAGATAAAGTTAATTAATTTATAACTAAAAATAATATTATTGTGTATTAAAGATACAATAGTATAAAGGTATAGAAAATACGGGTATTAATTACCCATGTTTTCTATTTAAGTTAGCTCATTTTATGGACTATTTTATGATTTATAGATTTATCTCAATTAAAGAATTACTTAAGTTGGCATTAATAATCTATTAATAATCGATATTTATTCCTTATATTCTTTAATATCTGTCATAAAGTTAAAAAAAATCTGCTAGAATATTTTATATATCAAATAAAAAAGGCGGTAAAATGGGATTTTTAAAAGTAATTACTTCTTCAGCAATTCTTTTAACAGTTGCACAAGCATCAAGTTTTACAAAGATTCATGATATCTGCGATATATCAAAAACACAAAAATGTCCTAATATAAAACAAGAGATAATATTAGTCCAAAAATTTTTAAATATTAGTAATAAAAGCGAACTTACTGTTAATGGACAATGGAACCAAAAGACTAAAGAAGCAGTAGTAAATTTTCAAAAAGAGCACAAAATTCCAGCAACTGGATATGTTGGTCAAATGACAAAAATTACACTAGATAAAGAGTTAAAAAAAGAGATAGCTCAAATTAATGAGTTAAAAAATATTAAAAGTTCTTTAAATAACAAAAGTGAAATTAAGAAAAATAGTATTACAAAAAAGAGTAATAATAAAACAGATACTACTAAAAGTATTAAAACTCCAAGCAAAAAATTATCTAAAACTAAAAAAATACAAAAAATAAACTCTTACGAAGCCTTTAGAAGGTCTGTTAATTTAAGAAGAAGCTTTGCCGTATATAAAGATAGTAAACTTTTAAGCAAGGCAAAAAGAGCTAAAACTCTTTTAAAAGTGGATGTAAGTGAACAGAGAGTAAAACTACTTGTAAATGGAAAAGTTGCACTATCAGCACCTTGTACTACTGGTGCAAAGCATAAATTAGAGCCAAATACAAGAACATATAGAGATAAGCATACTCCATATGGTACATTTAGAATAATGGAAAAAATAGCGGCTAAACGCTCAACTATTTTTGTAGATATATATAGACACGGTAAAAGAATTTACCACGGCGATAGAAGAAAATATAGAGGCTCATGGAAGGGTGTAAAAGTTGTAGGTGCCCCACTATACAACTGGATGCGTCTTACAAGTGGAGGAATTGGATTGCACGCAAGTAGCCATGTAAAAAGATACCCAGGCTCAAATGGATGCATTAGACTACCTAAAAATGTATCCAATATACTATTCTCAAAACTTAAAAGAGGTAGTATTGTTAAGGTAGTAGATTAAAATTTACTACCATTATATCAGAAAAATAAACTTCTTTTAAGCTTCAATACGATAAAAATAGTCCAATTTTAATAGTGGAGTAGAAGTGCCACTAGCCAACTAAATCCTGCTAATGATAAGTTTTTAAGCCATTAGATTTTGTATTTTTATATTGTAGGACTACTTTATTGTAATTCAAAATATAAAAGTGCAAAAGATGATGGTTTAAAAACTTACCAAAGGCAATGTATAAAGCTTTAGGTGAAGCTTTATACATTGTCATTAGTAGAGTTTAATTGGCTGGAGGCACTTAATATGTTTAAAAATAAAGAGTTAATCATCTTCGATATGGATGGTACATTAATAGACTCTCTACCAAGTATTGCCTATGCAATAAATCTAATGCTAAAAGAGTTAAATAAAAAACCGATAAGTTTAGATAGAGTTAAAGATTATATTGGCAGAGGCTCCGAAATGCTTATAAAAAGAGTTTTAGCAAATAGTGTAGATATAGATAGTATTGAAATTGATGAGCAAGAGTTTAAAAATGCACATAGTATATTTTTAAGCTATTATAGCCAAAATTTGAATGCTAAGAATACACTTTTTCCAAATACAAAAGAGACTCTAGCAGAGTTAAAAAACAGATACAAAATAGCATTAGTAACAAATAAACCACATCAATTTGTCAGCCCAATATTAGAAAATCTTAAAATAGATAGCTATTTTGATTATATCTTAGGAGCAAGCGAAAAGATAGCAAAAAAGCCAGCACCAGATATGCTTATAGCAAGTTGCAGACACTTTGGTATTGAATCAGACAATACAGTAATGGTTGGTGACTCTAGCAATGATATATTGGCTGCTAAATCTGCCAATATCGATACAATAGCTGTTAGTTATGGCTATAGCAACGAAGATATTAAAGCATTAAACCCAACTGTAATAGTAGATGATTTAGCTAAAATTCCAAGGCTATTAAATGGCTAGGGTAGCAATTATTGGTGGTGGAGTAGCTGGTGTTAGCTCTGCCTTAATTCTTAGCCAATTAGATATAGACATAACACTTTTTGAAGCAAAAGATAGCCTTGTTGGTGGTCCTCCATTTTGCCATTTACACGCAGGTGGTAACCTATACCCTGATATTACAGATAAAGAGAGAGTTCAACTACTAAAAGAGTCTATAGAGTTTGCACAATACTATCCATTTTGTGTAGATAAACGACCTACTGTTATTGCCTATCCCAAACGCTTTAGCAAAGATGTTCAAGATTTTATACCAACACTTAAGATGCTACAATTAGAGTACAAAAAACTGATAGAGAGCAGTAGTGCAAATAATATTTTGGGAGATTGGGAAGATTACTACAGCCTATACTCAAGGCAAGAGCTAGAAGAGTTGTCAAAAAATGAGCCAAAAGAGCAACCAAGTAGTACAGGTGAGTGGCTAATTCCATTTGCAAAATATACCAATTTAGATATTCTACAATTTCCTGTAATTGTTGTTCAAGAGTATGGTTTAAATATGTTTAAACTATCGGCTGGGGCAGAATTAACATTGAATAGCATTGATACTATAGATTTAAATTTAAATACAGAAGTTAAATATATTAAAAAAGAGAGTGGCAAATACACTATTAACTACTTAAAAAATAATAAAATAGATAGCCAAGAGTTTGACTTTCTAATAAATGCAGCTGGCTTTAAGAGTGGGTATATAGATGATATGTTAGGTTTGCACAAAGATAGAATGGTAGAGTTTAAAGCTGCTTATATAACAAATTGGGAGTGTGGTATTAAGTTTCCAGAAATCATATTTCACGGCGAGAGAGGAAGCAAAGAGGGAATGGCACAATTTACACCATATCCATCTAACTATTTTCAGTTACATGGAATGAGTAAAGATATTACACTTTATAAAAATGGTTTGGCAAAAGCTACGCCAAAGAGTGCACAACCAAAGTTAGAAGATAGCTTTTTAGAAAAAATAGAGTATGGCTGGAGTCAAAGTGAATTAGAACTTAGAACAAAACAAGCCATAACGCATATGGGCTTTTTTATACCAAAATTTTCACAAGAGGCACAAAGGGCATTTAAGCCACTATATGGTGCACAACAAATTCCAGGCTGTAACATTAGCTTAAGAGGTGCAGAGGTAGAGTTTGTTAAAAATTACGCAAGATGTGAAATTGTTAAAGTATCATCCGCCACAACCATGGCAAAAGAGATAGCCAAAGAGTTAAAGAAGCTAAAATTAACCAATAAAGATTTTACTCAAAATTTAACACACTTAAACAACTTAAAAGAGAGCGAGTTAAAAAGTTTATCTGAAGCCATAGCCAAAACAAGAGGCTACCCAAAAGAGCTTGCTGATGTTGTTAATCCTATGCAGTTATAGATTTTTTAATAACCACTTAGATAACATATATAGTGGGAATAGATGCTGTTTAAACTTACCACTTTTGGCTTTTGAGCTTAAAAAGTCTAAATGGTCGGTTTTTAAAAAGTTAAACTTCTCATTTGCTTCGTAGATGGTATCTATGCCATTCTCCTCTAAAATCCACTCTATAAATGGGTAGCTTAAGCCCTTTTTCTTTCGTGTAATTGTATTTTGCGGCAAGTAGTTTTTGGCTACGACTTTTACTACCTCTTTTACATTGTTTGGATTAAAGCGGATGTTTGAATTGGTTTTAAAGGCGGTTTGCACAAGCTCTTTATCTATAAATGGGCTTCTAACTTCAATACCTAATGCCATACTTACTCTATCTATCTTTACTAAAAAGTATTCAGCTAAATTTACTTTGATATCGCAATAACTGTACCAATCTATAGTATCTCTGCCACTGCTTTTAAATTTGTTGTAGTACTCTTGCAGATACTCAAAGTTTTTACCATCTCGCTCTTGTAGTCTAAGCAACATATTTAGCTGTCTATCGGTATAAATTTCAGCTGTGCTTCTAAATATTGGCTCTTTGTTTAGGGCTCGTTTGTACCACTCCCACTCTTTGTTTTGGCTAAAGTTAGACTTTAAATGATTTTTTAGCCAGTTGGCATATGGCATATTGGCTACTTGCTCCATCATTAAGTACTCTTTATAGACTCTATAGCCCAAAAATAGCTCATCGCTTCCATCGCCACTTAATAGTACTTTAACGCCTTGCTCTTTTGCTTTTTTAATCAAAAAATAGAGAGGAATTTGTGCAGGGTCACCTATTGGGTCATCTATAAAGTTTAGCATCTCTTCTAGTGTGTTAAAGAAGTCGGCTTTTGTAAAGTTGAAGCTATAAAAATTTGCCCCTAAATGCTTGGCAACCTCTTTAGCATATTTGCGTTCATCATACTTTTCGTAACCCTCATAGCCAATGCTAAATAGATTTATTGGCTCGCTAACTTTTTTAGATGCCAATGCCGATACAAGCGAAGAGTCTAGCCCACCACTTAGCAACACACCCCACTTAACACCACTTGGAATTCGCATTGCTACTGCATCTTTTAAATTACGCTCAAAAGCTTGGCTAGCTTGCTGTAGTGTATTGTACTCTACCTTTTGGCTAAGCAACTCTTCGTAGCACTCTATTTTTGTTTCGCTACCATTAAAATATAGGCTCGAAGCTGGTGGAAGTTTGAAGATATTTTTATCTAGCGTGTTTGGGCTAATGGTTGCCCCAAAGCCTAAAAAGTTATGAATATTTCGCCTATTTAAATTAAAGCCCAATAGATGGTGCAAGGCTTTTGCTTCGCTTGCAAAGTAGAATTGGTTTTGATGTTGTGCATAGTATAGAGGTTTTTTGCCAATTAAGTCGCGAAATAACCAAAGTTCCTTGCTTTTTGTATTAAAAATAGCAATAGCAAACATTCCTCTAAGTTTATCTACAAAGTTGGTTTTATAAATTTTAAAAAGCTCTAAAATAGTCTCTATTTCATCATTTGCATCTAAACTATACTTCTCTATTAACTCTTTATAGTTATAAATTTCACCATTAAATAGTGCTATAAAATTACCTCTTTGCAACGGTTGGTTCTGCTCTTTGCCAATACTCTCTATACTTAAGCGATGAGTTCCAAAAAAATAATTCTCGGTTTGTAGATATTTAGAGCTATCTTCACCTCTATGAGCTAGCGTATTAAAAGCTTCTAATGCATTATCAATAGTACCTATGCTTCCAAAGATTGAGCACATTATTTACCTTTTTGGGAGTTGTGGATTTTATTGGTCGTTTGAATTTGCGGGACGACACACAGGTCGTCCCCTACGGGTTATATGTTTTAAAACATTGCTTGGCTAAGTTCTTGTAGAGTATAAGC
>WFYP01000294.1 GCA_015490055.1 Nitratifractor sp. | reverse complement strand
GCTTTCAGCTTCAGACAGTTGCATTTTCTTTATGCTACGGCTAAGCAAATCTCTTTTTCCGAAAATCTCAAATTGTGCAGGAACAGCAAATGAATTTGCTGTAGGCTCGAGTATTTTAGTTTGTATCTTCTAAGTCAATATCTGGACTGTAAAAGTTTTTATCGTTTGTCACTATTAGTTGGCAATTATTATCTTTGGCACAAGTGTATTGTAAGATGTCTTCTAAATCTTTTTGCTTTGTGGTTTTGCTAATTTGCATAGCTTTTGTGATTGTATTTATATCTATTGGTAAAATTTCTACAAAAGTTAATATTTTTTCTAGTGCTTCTAATAGTTTTTGATGTTCTATCTTTTTAGAAGCTACATAGTATATTGTTGTAAAAATATCACAACTTGTGTATAGTTCGTCACCATTTGTTATATATAAAGCTATACGCTCTTTTGTCTTGAGATAATTGTTTCTATCTAAATCAATTAGGTCTAATATTATATTTGCATCTAAAAAAATTTTCATATTTTGGCTTCGCTTTTTATTTGTGAGTAGTCTTTGCCACCTAAATGAAAAGAGTTTAATGATTCTAAAGCTTCTAGTTTCTTTTTTATTTTTTTGCTGTTAAGCTCTTTTAATATATCTTGATATTTTTCATAATCAACAATTACTGCGAATGGCTTAGAGCGTTTGGTTACAACAATATCTTCTTGTTGAACGCTGTTTAGTAAATGTGTTTGCTGTTTTAATTCTGTTGCTGAAATGTTCATTTTAAAACCTTTTGTATATTTGTATAATTATACAATAAAAAGATTAACAAAGTTAATTTATTTAAACAACATCTTCTCTCGTTGCAAAATTACATTTTGCAATGCATACGCTCTTTTAATAAGTATACAATGTTAGGTCTTAACATTCAACTTAATTTAGGTTTCTCTCTTCATTTTTTTTCTCAAAGAGAGTGATGGCTAAAGCCACCGCTTCGCTTCACAAGAGAAAAAAACGAAGCAAAAAAATCGTACAAGAAATGAGATTTTCGGGAGATTTACATAGCCTACGCTAAAAATGAAAAACTTAGCCTATCGGCTTCAGACAGTTGCATTTTCTTTACGCTACGGCTAAGCAAATCTCTTTTTCCGAAAATCTTAAATTGTGCAGGAATGCTTAATGAATTAAGCATAGTAGGCGTTTTTTGATTTGTATGTAGTATAAATTAACAGGACGACACATAGGTCGTCCCCTACAAATGGCAATAATCAAGAAAGTACCATTTTGTAGGGGCAGACCTGTGTGTCTGCCCGTTAGTTTAAACGGCTGTAAATATTCCTCTCGTTAAGAAATTGCATTTCTTAATGCATACATTTAAAGGTATAGTAAATTATTTTTTGTAGGGTCGGTTTACCGACCAATAATTTGAGAAGAATGTATATTTTATGGTCGATAAATCGACCCTACAATAGGGAATATTGTTTTTCGTTGTAAATAGTTTATTTATTAAATAGCAACTTAGCTCGCTCTATCTTATACTTTTTAGATTGCATTTTATCTAACTGTTGTTTGCTTAGTGGGGTGGCGTTTATTAGTTTGCCTTTAAAGAGGTTTTTGTTGATTAGTTTGGGGTTAAATAGAATTGGGTTGTTGTGGCATTGTTCGCAGGATTTTGGTTTTTTGGTTATGGTGTGGGGGTGTTTAACTAAGAATGCTTCTAGCTTGTTTCCATTTATTTGGCTTATGTTGTCTAGTATCATTTTGCCATTTTTATCTTTGTAGCTTAGTTTATATTGGAACATTGGTTTGGCTAGTTCTATTTTGCCATTTTTGGCATTTACTAATATAAAGTTTTCCCAGCGTTTGAATTTCCAGCCACTGTACCAGATGCCGGGTTTTATTTTATTATCTAGGTAGTCTAGCATTTTTGGCTTGGGTGGGGTTTTGGCTTTAAGGGCGTTTACTAAGAATTGCTCTAATTTTGGGTCGTATTGCATTGTTAGGCGTTTCCACTGTTTGTAATTTGGGGTGTCGTCTCTGAATATGTTTAAGTTGTAGCTATTTACCATCCAGCTAGCGTGGCATGCGGTGCAAGAGAGCTTATTGTGGTAGCTTTTGTGGTTAGCTAGGCTTAGGTTTTGGTGGCATGAGGTGCATTTTGGTTTTAGCCAGTTTTTGCCGTTGCTTTTATTGTGGCACGAGGTGCAAGTTAGTCCTTTTTGGTGGTGAATGTCTTCGGCTAAAAAGTGGTAATCTATGCCATCTTTGGCATTTGGGTAGAAGCCGTTTTTATCTATTGGGCTTCGGTATGATTTGTCGTAATCGTGGGGGAATTTGCCTAAGTAGTCGGTGCCTATAAATTCGCCGTTGTGACACTTTAGACATTTGGCTTGCGTTGCTTTTGCCTTGAAGCTGTCGGCTTTATCTCTGTGTGGATTGTGGCATGCTAGGCAGAGGTTTTTTGTTGGGTTTATTGTTTGGCTTGTTAGGTGGCATCTTAGGCACTTTCGACGAAGCATATCATCTACTAAATCTTTTGGCTCTTTTATGCTTTTTGGCGGTTCTGGTAGTGAATGCAAGGTTACATTGCTATCTTTGATGCCAAAAGTTTTGCGAGTTATATTGATTGCTTTTTTTAAGGTAAAGTGTATATTTGTTTTACACTCTTGCATTTTGCCTGCGTGGCATTTGGTGCAGTCATTGGCGTTTATGGTTGTTAGTAGTAAGGTTGATATTATTATTGATTTAATTAGGTTTGTTGGTACTTTATGTTTTGGTATGCATTCCCAATCTGGAGATTGGGAACGAGTGTAGAGAGGTATTGTAGGGTGCAGTATCCTTACTGCACCTTGTTTTGTGTGTTTGTTCTTTGGCGTTTTTGGTGCAGTGAGGGTACTGCACCCTACGGTTGGTTTTGAGTTTTTATTACATGTTTGGTGATTGCGGGTTATAGAAAGTTGTTTTGTTTTGGATATGCATTCCCACGTGCAACGTGGGAATGAGAGTGAGTGGGATATTTTTACTTTTGTTTTGGGTAGATTCTTCGCTTTACTCAGAATGACGGCGGTGGGTAATTTAAACTTACCAATTACCAATAACAAATACACCAATATACCAATAACTAATTCCATCATTTTAGTAACTCCTTAGCACAAGGGGTTTGTCTGTTTTTAAATCGCTCTTTGCTTGCATTAAAATCTTTGTAGATTTTATCGTTGTATTTGCCGTGGCAGATTATGCATTTGTAGGCGTTTACTATTTTGTTTACCTCTTTTTTGTTAAAGCCTCTGGCGTTGTCGCGAGAGAAGCTTTGGAACTGTTTGCCATCTTTGCTAATTAGGGCATCTATTGGGTAGCTTATCGGTAAGCCACTTTTTTTTGAGTCGTAGTATGGCATAAAGCTTATACCGCTTTTGTTCATATCTAATACTCCATTGCCTAAGCCTATTGTTAGGGGGTTAAAGTGGCAATCTATACAGCCTCTTGCATCTTTGCTTGTGGTGTGTGGGCTCCATGCTGCGTAGGCAAATGAGTGGAATGGTTGGGTGGTTTTATTGCCTTCGTAAATTGTTGTTAGCACTTGGCAACCTGGGGCTGTTGGCATTATTTTTTTGTTGTAGCCTACTGCTAGGGCTGGGGATTCGTAACGAAGATAAGTTCTAAGCTCCATCCATTGCCCTTTTGTTTTTCTGTGTTTTATCCAGTCGTATTGCTTGCCATCTTTAAAATAGACTTCGTGGCATCCGTAGCAACTTGGTATCCATTTGCTGTGGCAGGCTGAGCAGTCTAAGCGTTTATGAATTGCTAAGGTATGGTATGGTTTATCGCTCAGTTTTGAAATTGTGAATTTTTTGCCATCTCTTTTGCGGTATATTACTGTTTTATTGCCATCTTTTGCTACATTGTAAAGGGGTGTGCCTTTTTTGGAAGTTACTGCTATCTCTTTAGTAAGAGGAACATTACCATTTAAGGCACTTAACATTGCTGCTTTTGGGTAGTTGCTACTTGGCTTAAAGGTTGGATTGTGGCAATCTTTGCAACTAATATCTAGTGCATCTTCCATATGCAGATGTTTTTTGCCATCGCCCATTATGCCAACTTCGCTGTGGCAATCTATACAATCTAAGCCACCTTTAGAGTGGTGAACATCGGCTGGTAAATCGTAGTAGAATCTTGATTTATCTAATTTGTGGCTAAGTTTACCGTGAATATATGGTGTGCCGTACCCTTCGCTTTCGAATTTTCCAAAGTAGCTTAAGCCTATACGGTTAGAGCGGTTGTGGCATTTTAAGCAATTACTTGAAGGTATTTTAGTGCTTAGTTTTGGGTGGATAATTTTTACACTATTGCCATTTGTGGTTATTTTAGCAGGGGTTATGCGGTGGCAATCTACACATCCGCCACCTCTTGGGGTGTAGTTTTTAAAGATTTTTTCGTCTTGGTTTATATGGCAGGCGGCACAGAGTTTACTAAAGTGGTCTTCTGCTAAAGATTGCTTAGATGTTGGTTTAGCTCTTAACTCTTGTATGCCACCACTTTGTGTAACTTTTTTTGTCTCTTTAAATTGAAATTTTAGTGTATCTAATACTCCACTCATAGAGTTCATTATAGAGTTTTGCACTCTATGTATTACCTCTTTATGACATTTGCCACAGAATATTTGTGCATGTTCAAGTCTGGCTGGGTTTAGAACCATATTTTTATGAGCTTGCTCTTTGCTAAGAGCATTTTTATTGCCACCGTGGCACGATGCACAGCCCATCTGTTTTATATCGTGGAACTTATCCATAGAAGTAGTATCGCTATGGCAATTTAGGCAAGACTCTTTTGCTTGTAGTAAATTTATTAGTAAAATTGCGAGTAATAAGTATTTCATAAATTGCCTGTTAATAAGAAGTTTAGGGTATCTCCATTGCTATTAAATTAAGGATTTTACATCCATTTCTTGGCTTTAAGCTAAAAGCCGAAAGCTTAAAGCTAGCCACTTCGTCATTCTCACGGAAGTGGGAATCCACGATTTTAACTGCCTAAAAGTTGAAAAAATACTTCTTCGGCAGTTTAAACTGTGGATTCCCATTTTCACGGGAATGACATGGTGGCAAGCTTTTAGCTTTTAGCTTTGTGCTTTAAGCTTAGTGCATTTTATGGAGTTAAAATTCTTAACTTAATGGAAGTGCCCTTAATTAGGGCGAGGCTAAAGCCATCGGTTCCATAAAGGTAAGTATAGCATAAATTCTCCCATAAGGGGAGAAAGTGTAAATTATTTTGGTTGCCCTTGCTCTACTGGGTTATCTGTTCTTGTATATTCATACATTGAACCATCAAAATCACCTACATTTTTAGCACCAGCTATAAATTTCATAACAAACCAGCTACCTGTTGCTAAGTGACCTGTGTTACAGTAAAGAACAACTGGCTTATTAATATCTACACCATCGTCTTTAATCATTTTTTTAGCTTCATCAGCACTTACTAATTTGAATAGATTACCATCTTTTTTAGCAAATAGGTAAGCAGAAACTTTTTTAGCACCTGGAATGTGACCATGCTTTAAAAGTCTCTTATCGTTATCTTTACCTTCGTAGTGCTTCATCTCTCTTGCATCTACAATTTGCTCATCTTTATTAATTTGTGCACTATAAATATCTCTCCAAGTTTTTACATCTGTTGTAGAGAAAGCTTTTGGTGTAAAATTACCAGCTTTAGGTGCAGTAGCATCTTTAGAAAGGTCTCCGCTCCAAGCTTCGATACCACCATTTAAGATTGCTACATTTTTAAGACCATATACCCATGCAGTCCATAAACCTCTTGTCATATCAGTATATTTTTTAGCTTTTTTAACATGAGCTGTAAATACTACTGTAGAGTCGTTGTTAATTCCTGCTTTGTCGAAAAGGTCTTTTACTTGAGCTGGGTTATCTAAAAGATGTCCAATATCTCCCATTTTACCTTGGAAGAATTTACCCTTAGGGATATTAACTGCACCTGGAATATGACCTGCTGCATAATCTTTTGGCTTACTTAAATCTACGATAACTACATCTTTAGCATTTTTTGCTAACCAACCAGCATCTACAACATGATTTGCTGGTACATTCACTGCCATAGCAACACTACTTGCTAATACTGCACTTGCGATAATTTTTTTCATTAATTCTCCTTAAGAATATAGTAATATATAAGGTTTTATACTTGAATCGTGCATTATTAAATTTACTATTTTTAATAAATTTATAATGCAAGATTCAAGATTAACCTTTTATAAATAGATTGTAATCTATTTATAAAAGGTTAATAGAAGAAGAGGTGCTTAGCACCCCATATCTTCATCTTCTGCTGGAGCAGGTTTTGCTGGTGTTTTGGCTTTTGCCGGAGTCGCATTGGCAGGGGTTGCATTGTTTGTAGCTGGTGTATTACCTGTACATTTAGCATCTGCAATTTTGGTTAATATTTTGTATCCTAGTTTATTTTTTGGATCTTTTTGTATAGCTAACTTTGCAAATTTAAGAGCTTTATCAAAATCTTTTTGCGCAAGTGCTGTTTCGGCATCTTTTGTATATTTAGCATACAAAGTTTTTTTTGCTTTTATTATATCTTCGTGGCTAGTTGATACAGCAGCTACTACTCCTGCGGCTGCTATTAACACTATACCTACTGCTGAAGTTATTTTACTCATTAATTCTCTCCTTGTTTATCTTTTAATTTTTTCATTGACATTACAAATAGTAGAAGACCGAAAGATACTGCTACTGTTACTAGGTAAGATATTCTAATATCTCCGCCAACTAATTTATCTATAGTAAATTTACCTAAGTTTCCTGAGTTTGCAAAGTCGATTATATATTGGTATATATCGAAATAGAAGAACATTCCAACCAATAGACCAAGTGCAAAGAATATTGCATCTATTTTAAGTGTCGCAATACCTACTACTGCTGTTCCTGGACACCAGCCTGACATAACCATACCTAAACCAAAAATGACTCCACCAACTAAATATGGCCAAAGGTATGTAGTTGGTATAAATATTTGAGAGAAATCAATATAACCAAATAGAGTACCTAGTAAAATTAATGTTGCTGTTGTAATAATAGCACTAACCATAATTTTTGGCACTATTGTACTTCTAAAATAGAATACAGGTGCTATATGTGCTGATGTACCAAAGCCTCCACGCTCTAAAATAAAACCAAATAAAATACCTATACCTATAGCTAGTATATAATTTAAGTTACTACTTATAAATCCATTAGTAAATAGTGGGAATACTGTCTCCATTATTCAACTCCTTTCCATTGCTTTTTAAATAGGAATGAGAATAGAAATCCTGAACCAAATACTGCCAGCATAAATATCCAAGCACCTACACTAAAAGTTGCTGCACCATCTAATGCTTGACCACTTGTACAACCTCTTGTTAGTCTTGTTGCAGCTGCAACTATAACACCACCAAGAAATGCAAAGAAAAGTCTTTTACCAGACGAATAACCTTTTGCTCTTGTAATTTCTGGTTTGATTCGTCTAGCTACTAGTGCACTAATTAATCCACCAATAAATATACCTACAACCTCTAATACTGTCCAATTTAGTAATGCATTACCATGTTTTAAGTATTTACCTGCATATGCATTATGTGCAAATGCAGGGTCTATAGTAAATGTTGCTTGTGCTGTTGCTCTTGCAAATGCTCCACTCGCACCCATACCTTGACCCGCAATAATAAAGCTGATAAATAGTGCAATACCAAGAATGATACCAGCAATTACTGGAGACCAGTAGTTGTTTTCTTTCATATAGATTTCTCCTTGTAGCTAAGTTATTAGTAAAACTTAGCTATAAACTTAAATTATGAAGTTATTCAATAAAATATATTTATTATGTTTTATTGGAATAACTTATGTAATGATAACATCATAAGAATAAAATTTGATTAAAGAATAAAGAAAAATCTAAAAATACCATATTATAATTATTATTTATGTTACACAATTCTACATAATTATATATAATAAGTTTCTATATTTTAATAAATATTTTTGATTAATTATTAATTATTATAGATATAATGGAACTTTTATATGT
>WFYP01000293.1 GCA_015490055.1 Nitratifractor sp. | reverse complement strand
GCAATATAGAGACATTTTATCATGCTATATTTTTAGCTGACCCATTAGATAGAAATTTAAGAGATAAGATATCTAACCTTGGAGTTTCACATCTAGTAGCACTTAGTGGCTTTCATTTAGGTATTTTGTGGTTAATTATCTTTGGTATTTTGTTTATTCCATATAGAGCATTACAACAAAAATATTTTCCGTGGAGAAATAGAAATATAGATTTAGGCTTTGTTACGCTAATTATATTGCTAATTTTTGTACTATTCGTAGGTGCTCCGCCAGCACTAACACGCTCCTATGTAATGCTTGCTATTGGGTGGTTTGTGCTAATAGTTGGGTTAGAGCTTATTAGTTTTCAGTTTTTAGCTTTTGCCATGTTGGTAATTTTAGCAGTTGCCCCAAAATTAATAGCATCACTTGGACTTTTACTCTCATTTTTGGGAGTATTTTATATATTTTTAGTAATTAAATGGCTAAAAAATTACTCAGCATGGTTTATTACATTAGTAGGCATACCTGTAGGAATATTCCTACTAATGTTCCCAATAGGACACTTCTTTTTTGGCAATACAACAATTTGGCAACTAATGTCGCCACCGCTTTCGGTGCTGTTTATAGTATTCTACCCACTAAGCGCAATACTGCACATTTTTGGAGTAGGAGGAGTATTCGATACCCCATTACAAGCCCTATTTAACTTACCAACAGAAAGTATAAAAGTAGCAATGCCCACACCACTAATACTCTCATATATAGCTCTATCTATACTAGCAATATTCAACAAAAAAGCCTTCTGGACAACACTAATATTTGCTACATTAATTACTGCTTGGTATATGGGGATTTATGTTTTTAGATAAAGGATGGATAGATGAAAAAATATAGACATAGCTTATTAGAAGTTGGTATTGTATTATTTATTTCTGGTTTAAGTATGATTTTATTCCCTACTGTTTATGAAAAATCAGTAACTCAACATTATGTTTATCCAGATAATATATATACAGGTATATTTTTAATGGTAGTTGGTAGCTATTTATTGTTAATTAAATATTTCAATACAAGAAAAAATAAAAAAGATAATAAGAAAGAGTAAATTTGCTAGTTTAATTACCGCTCACTAGTTCCATATCTCCCGATATGGAACTTCTGCTCTTGGCTATGAGTGCTATGGTTGTATTGAATTACTATATTTACCACACCATATTTTGCTGAATAGCTATTTTAAGGCAGTTTAAACTAATGGGCAGACACTTAGGTCTTTCCCCTACGAACTAGATATAAACTTGGTTGTTCCCACTTGTAGGGGACGACCTGTGTGTCGTCCCGTTAATTTAAATGGCTGTAATGTTTGACAACAAATTAATAGAATATTAGTTAGTTATTAAATTTCCGCCTTTGAGAAGAAAAAAGTAAAAGTTACCATCGCTCCCATTGTCCCCAATGAGAGTGTATATTTAGGTGAAATAGGTATAAGTAGCATTCTTCTATAAGTTCTCTTTTACCAAGACCAGCTTCTAATTGGGCGATTGAACGATTTAATCTTTTGGCATTGGCTTCACTTTGCATAAGGTAAGCTGTCTCTCCCATAGCACGGTAATCTTTCATAGAGATTATAACTACAGACTCTTTATTTTGTCGTGTTACTACAACAGGCATAGAGTTATCAACTACAAAGTCAAGAGTAGAAGCTAAATTTTGCCTTAAATTGTTTTTAAGAATTGACTTCTCATAAAAACAAGCTCTTAATTAGAGAACTTATCAAATATTCCCTAGTGGGTGGTATTTGTCGATTGTCTCTTTTAGGTGTGGTTTTTGTATGTGGGTGTATATTTGGGTGGTGAGCAAAGAGCTGTGTCCTAAGAGTTCTTGTACTACTCTTAAATCTGCACCGCCTATTATTAAGCTACTAGCATATGAGTGGCGTAGCACATGAGGAGATACGCCTAAGTATTTTTTAGTAATTTTGAATATGCTAATTCTACTTAGGGGTTTTCGTTTATAGTTTACAAATATGTTTGGTTCGTTGTCGGCTCTCTCTCGCAGGTATATTTCTAGTGCAAATTGGGCTACTCTGGCTATTGGTACCAGCCTCTCTTTTTCTCCCTTTCCAAATCGTACTTTTAGCCAGTTGCCCTCTAAATCTTGACGCTGGGCTTGTACTGCTTCGCTAACTCGCACACCTGTTGCATATAGGAAAAGAAGTAGAGCCCTATCTCTTAAATCTAGCCAACTTTTTGGTTCTATTGACTCTACTGCATTTAAAATCTCTTGGTGCTCTAAAAAGGCTGGCAAGTTAGCTGGTATTTTAGAGCTTGGCAGGTTAATATCTATATTTGCAAATTCTAACTCTTTACAAAAGTTAAAAAATGCGTTAATAGAAGCTAGTTTTCTATTTAGTGTACGAGCATTTTTAAATTGAGCTAAAAAGTTAATAACATCACTACTATCAACTTGTAGAAGTCCTTTTTTTAGGTGGGAATCAAACTGCTCTATATCGGTTATATAGGCAGTTATAGAGTTTTTACTAAGACCTCTATTTATACTTAAGTATTCTCTAAAAGCTTCTGTTAAATTACTCATAATTTAGAGCAGATAAGTTTACTTTTCTATCATCTATATATAGCCAATTTCCTGAAACAAAGCTAAACTGTTTTGCTGCACCAACACTATAAACTTTGTCTTCTTTCATATTATCATCCATAACAACAAGTGAACCACTTTTTGCAAAAGCATATATCTTGCCATCTAGTGCAGCTATAGTTGCATAATCTGCATAGGCAAACTTTTTACTCTGTATAAGTTGTAAATTTGAGTCTAGTTTTGCTACTGTACCATCTCTTGTAAGTAGATAAATAATACCATTATGTATAGTTAAGTCAGCAACTTTTGCATTATAAGTCTGTTTACCTGCTTTAGAAATAGTAATAATATTTGTAGGTGTTGCAGCAACTATTTTATCATTTAGAGTTTTTAAGAAAATCATATTTCCATAATTCTTAAGAGTACCTACCGGTAGTACCGATGGTGCTTGGTAGCTGTGTAGGCTAATAAATACTAACTTACCATCTAATGTAGGAATAGCTAAAAAGTTTTGTGTAACAATAGGATTAGCTAAACGATTATCTACAACAGAGCCACCAGCAAACTCTTTTTGATAAATAATTTTATTTTTAAATGGGTCGTAAATACCAAAGCGGTTCCCCTGTAATAAATATGCTATACCACCATAATATGTAACTCCACTAACAAGTGGTGCTTCTAGTTTGGTATGGGCTATCTCTTCACCACTATCTTTTAATACTATAATATCCCCTATTTTATCAGCAGCTAAAATTCTTCCACCATCTGAGTTTACATAGTAGTATCCTTTTGGCAAATTAATAGGACCTTCACCTTTTGCTGTAATATAACTGCCATCTGTAAATGTTACACCATCTCTAATAATATTAAATACCTGTTTACCAGTTTTTACTGTGTATCTATTAGTGCTAAGTCCTGCACTTGATTTTAAAAAATCTGGTACAAATTTTGTAGTATCTAGTGAACAGCCAGCGAAGAAAAATATAGCAGTAGTTGCTAAAATGGCTTTAAGTTTCATAATATTCCTTATATTAGTAAGTATGTCTATTTTACTACATTAGAGACATAAATACTAATTTTATGACAATTATTTAACTGAAATTACGCACTATATACAATATTTAACAAATCAAAAAAGTAACAG
>WFYP01000292.1 GCA_015490055.1 Nitratifractor sp. | reverse complement strand
GGCTAGTACAGAGCCTATTTGGTTGGGGTGTGATTTTGCTAGTAGTATCACTGTGGCAATTGCTCCAGGTCCTGAAATCATAGGCATTGCAATGGGGACTATTAATAGGTCGTCTTCGTTATTTGTTGTAAATATCCCTTTGCTATTTGGGTCCGGGAATATCATTTTTAGAGAGATTATGAAAAATATTATCCCTCCTGCTATGGTTATTGCTTGTTGCTCTAAGCCAAATATATCTAGTATTTTTTCGCCAAAAAAGAGAAAGAGTATTAAGATAGCAAGACCTATTAAGAGTTCTCTTATAATTATCGGCATCTTTTTAGTATCTTCTACATTTTTTAAAACACTAAGCAGTAGCGGAACATTTCCAAATGGGTCGAGTATAAAAAGTAACAGTATAGCTGTTGAAATTATATCCATACTATGCCCTTGTGTTTTTAGACTTCTTGCAAAACTCTATAAATGCATCTACCGTCTATTATGCATCATATTTTGCTAATTAGGATTTCGACTTAGCAATGGCAAAGGACTTCAATCCTAATTAGCAAAATCTAATATATACTAAACAATATCTACAAAATATAGAGTTTTGCAAGAAGTCTATTATACCAAAAAGATTTCTGTTTTACAAATTCTATTGTTTTTTGCTTTATTGGGTTTTTAGCCCTCATTCGCCTGAGAAATCAAAACTCCCTCTAGTATCTTATCTATATCTCCATCTAGCACAGCTTCTACATTGGTAAAGGCTTCGTTAGAGCGGGTGTCTTTTACTTGTTGGTAGGGTTGTAGTACATACGAGCGGATTTGGTGACCCCAGCCTATTTCGCTCTTTTCTACGCCGTCTAGTTCTGCCTGTTTTTTTGCCATTTCGTATTCGTAAAGTCTGGATTTTAGCATTTTCATAGCTGCGGCTTTGTTTTTGTGTTGGCTTCTGTCGTTTTGGCATTGAACTACAATACCTGTTTCTATGTGGGTTATTCTAATTGCACTCTCTGTTTTGTTTACATGTTGTCCACCAGCTCCGCTTGAGCGGTATGTGTCAATTCTTATGTCTTTATCTTCTATCTCTATATCTATATCGTCATCTACTTCAGGGGAAACCATTACCGAGCTAAAAGATGTGTGGCGTTTTGCGTTAGAGTCGAATGGTGAAATTCTAACCAAGCGGTGGATTCCATTTTCTACTTTTAGATAGCCGTAAGCATTTTCGCCTTTTATAATAAAACTTACATCTTTTATTCCAGCCTCTTCGCCTGGTTGGTAGTCGAGTACTTCTACCTTAAAGTTGTGTCGCTCTGCCCAGCGTAGGTACATTCTATATAGCATACTTGCCCAATCTTGGCTCTCTGTTCCGCCAGCTCCTGGGTGAATAGATACAATAGCGTTTGCATTATCGTGCTCGCCATTTAGCATTATTTGAATCTCTAGTTTTTGAATATGCTCGTTTAAATTTTCGGCATCTTCGTATAGCATCTCTAGCGTATCTTCGTCGTTTTCTGCTTTTGCTAACTCAAAATACTCTTGTGCATCATCTAGTGCATCTTTTGCTTCGTTGTAAACATTTAAAATTCTCTCTAGTTTTGTCTTCTCTTGCGATACTTTGGCTGCATTTTTTGCATCGTTCCAAAAGTCTGGGTTTTGCTGTAGCTCTTCTATCTCTTTAAGTCTTGCATTTATTTCGTCTGGCTTTGTAATATTGGTAATGTTGTACATTTTGCTTTGTAAAGTTTTTAGCAGTTCTCCATATTCATATGCATCCATACAATATCCTAATAATTTTTTGGTATGATTGTACCTAAAATTTGCAAAAAGGTAAGAGTATGCAGATAGTTAAAGATGCCATAGAGTTAAAAAAATTAAGAGCCTCTCTAAATGGTAGTGTGGGGTTTGTACCAACAATGGGTGCACTACACGAGGGGCATATAAGCTTAATTAAAAAAGCAAGAGCCGAAAACGATTTTGTAATAGTTTCTATATTTGTAAACCCAACACAGTTTTTAGAGGGCGAAGATTTAGATAAATACCCACGAAAAGATGAAGCAGATATTAAAATTTGTGAATTAGCAGGTGTAGATATTATATTTATGCCAACTATAGATTCGGTATATAACGAAGATGAACTTTCAATAACTGCTCCAAAAATCAGAGGCTTTATACTAGAGGGTGCAAAACGCCCTGGGCACTTTGATGGTGTGCTGCAAATTGTTATGAAGCTATTTAACATAACAGATGCTACAAATGCCTACTTTGGCAAAAAAGATGCCCAACAGTTAGCATTAATTACCCAAATGACAAAAGATTACTTTTTAAATGTAAATATAGTACCTTGCGAAATAGTTAGAGATAGCCGTGGCATTGCATTAAGTAGCCGAAATACTTATCTTAGTGAAGGTGAGTATGAAAGAGCTTTGTCTCTTAGTCGATCTTTAAAATTAGCTTCTGATATGGTTGCAAAAAGCGAGTTAGATAGCAGTAAAATAAAAGTAGCTATGGAAGATTTATTAACTAAAAGTGTTGATAAGCTAGATTATGTAGCTATTGTAGATAGAGAGTTTAGAGAGCTAGATAAAGTAGAGATTGGCAATAGTATTATACTTGTTGCTGCATTTGTCGGAAATACTAGGCTTATAGATAATATTTGGGTTTAATGTAGGGGTAATCCATGTGGTTACCTATGAATTCATATTGCATAAAGGGTAGCCACCATTGCCATTAAGTTAAGAGTTTTAACTCCATAAAATGCATAAAGCTTAAAGCACAAAGCCAAAAGCTTGCCACCATGTCATTCCCGTGAAAACGGGAATCCACAGTTTAAATTGCCGAAAAAGCACTTTTTCAACTTTTGGGCAGTTAAAATTGTGGACTCCCACTTCTGTGGGAGTGACGAAATGGTTAGCTTTAAGCTTTCGGCTTTTAGCTTAAAGCCAAAAAATGGATGTAATATCCTTAACTTAATGGCGTTGAGGGTAGCCACAAGGGCTACCCCTACGGACAGTTTAAAAATTGCGAAATGGAACTCTAAAAATAGGTGGCTTTAAAGTTTAAAACAAATCTGGCGTCTGAGATGATGCTGGTATTGGCTTTGGCCTTCTCTTAACTTTTTTTCTATGTTTTTGCTCTTTTATTATCTGCTCTCTTTGTTGTTTTAAATGTTCTTTAAACTCTTTGGCTCTTTGTTTTTGTCTTAATTTTACTATATTTTCTCTCTGCTCTTTTACTTTTTCTTGTTCTATTTGTTGCATTTTTGGTAAGTTTGGTTTTAGCATTCCTCTATCTATCATAGCATCTACTATTGCTTTAAATACTGGTACCGCACTGCTAGATGCAAAGTGATGTTTTAAATCTGGTTCTATTACAAATACTCCGATTGTATATTTATGACCTTCTGTATCGTTTGCAAAACCATAAAAACTTGTATGGTAGCGTTTTACATAATGTCCATGTTCTGGTATCATAGCAGTACCAGTTTTACCACCAATTTCTAAACCTTGAGTTATAGCTTTTTTACCTGTTCCCTTTTTTACTACTGCAATTAAAGCTTGCTTAACCATAGCAGCTGTTTTAGGAGATATTGGTTTTATAACTGTATAATCTTTTTTAAAGAAAAATTTATGCTTACCATCTCTTGTTATATAATTTACAGCTCTTGGAGTATAAGAAACTCCATTGTTATTAAATACATTATATGCCTTTAAAAGTTGTGCAAATGTAGCTGTAATTCCGTATCCATAAGATGTGGTAGCACGGTTTACTTTATAGTTTAATTTTTTAAATGAGTATATTTTTCCTTGAGCCTCCCGACCTATATCTATGCCACTTTTTTGTTTACCTAAGCCAAATTTTAAAAGCCCATCTCTAAACTCTTTAGTTTTTAATCTCCAAGTAATTTGGCTAATACCAATATTTGAAGATTTTACAATAACATTTTGTGCAGTTAAACTAGCTTCTGGCTCATCATCTGTAATAGGAAATTTACCTACATACATTCTTCCATTAAATGTATTTATAATGCTATCTGGAGAAACAACTCCATGCTCTAATGCAATAGCATAAGTAATAGGTTTTAATACCGAACCTGGTTCATACGCATAAGTTGTGGCTTTGGGTTGAAGGTTTGCAATTTCGTCTGCTTTTATATGTAGTGGGTCATAACGGTTGCTAGATGTTATTGCTAAAATTTTAGAATCTTTAGTTCTCATAACAGCAGCAACTATTTCAACAACATTTATCTTTTTTTTGTAATTATCTAAAATTAAATCTATATTTTTTTG
>WFYP01000291.1 GCA_015490055.1 Nitratifractor sp. | reverse complement strand
GTTGATATGAAAAAGTATTTTATAATATTTATGTTTAATACATTAATGTTTTTGTATGGAAGTGAAGCAGTTGTTGATAATTTGATACTGCTTAATAATCCTATTTTAAATAGTGGTAAATATAAATATGGTAGTTTGTATAAAATAGATAATTTATCTTTTGGTAGAGAGTTTAATTTAGAGAAGAATATTGAAACATCTTTGTATTTGAGTTACTCTAAAATAAACAGTAAAGATAAGTATTATGGTTTAAAAAGTAGTATTGGTTTTCATAAATTGATTAATATAAATACAATTTATGGTTTTGGTTTATCGACTCTATTTTTGAAAAATCATAAATTAAGTAATGAGACTACTCTTTATGCTAAAATAAAGTATCAAGTTAAAAGTAATTATAATCCATATGTAAAACTTCAACTTAATTATAATATTTTTAAGTTACCAGAAGGATATAGAGCTTCTAATGGTTTCGAAGCTTATATAAATGCAGGATTTGATATAGATATACTTAAATCATATGCAGATTTACCTGTTACTATAAGTCCATATATCCAATCTGTATTTTATGAAAATAGACTTAAAAAGCATTTAGGATTTGCTCAGCTTTATACCATTGGTTTAGGCATAAATTATAATATTGGAGAGTACTTAAGAAAAAAATCACCTCTACGCTCTACGAAGATTAAATTTAGTATGCAAAAAACTTTTTCCGATAAAGAGTTTTCGGGGTATAATTTTTCTGTAAAGCTTACGCTATTTGACTTTTAGTTTCTATAAAGTATTTATTGTTATGGTTGCTACTTGCATTTAGTAGCTCCTGTTTTTTATAGCTGTTGCTGCTTCTCTATCTAAGGTTCGGCGTTTTAGGGTTTCTCGTTTGTCGTGTAGTTTTTTACCTTTAGCTAGAGCTATTGAAACTTTGGCTAAGTTTCGCTCATTAAAGTATAGCATTAGGGGTACTATTGTTAAGCCCTCTTTGCTTACTTTTCCAAATAATTTATCTAACTGTTTTTTGTGTAGTAGTAGTTTTCTTGGGGCTCTTTCGTCTTTACTGAAGTTTCTATTTGTTGTCTCTAAATGCCCTATATGGGCGTTCATTAGATATAACTCACCCTTTATAAAACGGCAAAATGCATCGTTTAGATTTGCTCTTTTAGCTCTAAGAGCTTTTACCTCACTACCTTGTAGTACTAGACCTGCTTCGAACTTTTCTAGTATCTCATATTCGTGTCTAGCTTTTTTATTTTGTGCAATTATTGTGATTGCCATTATATTCCTAAATTTTTTAATGTAATTATAGCATATAATTAGATACTTTCTTTATATAGGGCTTACAGTTTATATTTAAAAGTAACAATAATAGTTGCTTGCTTATGGATACTTTTTAATATCGACTCTTTTAATCTTTTTTTCTCACTTTTAGATAGTATTGCTGTACTTATTACTTCACACTCAATTTTTTCATTTTTTCCGTGGTGTAAAACTTTTATATTGCTTAGTTTTACTTCGCGACTGCCTAAATTAAATGTTAGTTTTGATAGGTTTCTTTGAATTGAGATATCTGCTTTCATCTGTTTAAAAGAGCTATATAAAGGAATAGCTACTATTGCAACGATTGTTAGCCATATTGTTACACCTTTTTTGGCAAGATGTAGTGGAGAAAAACCCAGTGTCATAAAAGTTAATGCTGCTGCTAAAACTATACCTACTAAGTTTGTTATAAATAGCAAAAAAGCAGTATAAAACATATGCCAATCACCCCAGCCGATGCCAATACCTGCTACAGCTATTGGTGGAACTAATGCAACGGCTATCGCTACGCCTGCTAAAGAGCCAATAATTTTATCATTACTTTTTACATATGCAGCGGCTATTCCTGAAACTATAGCAATAAAAAGGTCTAGTATTGTAGGGCTTAAACGACCTGTCATCTCTGGTGTTAAGTGCTGTATAGGTGTTAGTAGAGTAGTAAGAGATGCAGTAAATGCAACTGCTAATACTCCTATAGTTATTGTTTTTGCTCCACTATTTATTAGAGAAGTATCTTGTCGTAATACGCCCATACTCAAAGAGATAATTGGTTGCATTAGAGGGGCTAACAACATTGCTCCAATTATTACTGATGATGAGTTAATAAATAATCCTAAAGTCGCAATTAGAGTCGAAAGAATTATGAGAGTTAGGAATGTAGAATTTAGTTTACTCTCTTCTCTTAAACTTGTAAATAGAGAAGCATATTGCTCTTGGCTAGCGTGTGAGAATAGTGGAATTCCCTCACTTAAATAATTTATACGCTCATCATCAGATGGGAGATGGTCTATTTTTATACTCTCTTTTGTATTTTTTTCTTTGCTATTTTGTTCCCAAAAATTTTCTCCTACATTTAGACGAAGTAGTGTCTGTTTTGTTTCTAAAGTTACCGGAGTAGTGTCGAAATTTTGTGAGTCTATTACTATTTTTAAAGGTTTTTCAGTCTCAATTTTCACCAATGAACTACGAATAAAGCCAACAGATTCTGGTAATTTGCTAGGCGTTAAATATGAGATAATCGATTTAAAAAGGTAGCCAATATATTCTAAAATAGATTGTGGGGATAGTATTGCAATAGTCGATTTTCCATCTGTTGCACTCAATTCTGCTGTAATTAATCTGGATGCAAAAGTATTATTATTGTACTCAATGCCAACTACTCCTACGGCAGATAGTTTTATTTCGTTTCCATTGGCAACAGTTATTTTCATTTTTGTATGTTTTAATTTTTTAACACGATTAAGTGTTTTCCAAAATAGAGAAAATCTGTCTCTTAAACTATTTTTATTGAAAGAATTTTCAAATAAATCCAGTGGTGGTGCTTCTCCAATAACCGCCTCTTGTAATACAAGTGTATTATTGCAATATAGTAAATCTATCTTATCTTCTGTAGGTTTTAAAGCTAATTTAATAGCATCTTCTAAATTGTTTGGTAAAGCAAAAGTTTTAATTAAATTTTTTTGCTCAAAACTAGGGATTATACCTAAAGTGATATCTCTCTCTACAGCAATAGGTATAAGTTTTTTAATTTTGACAAGTGTAGATGTTACGAGTATATGTGTTATATCTTTAGGACTATCTTTTAAAAAAGTATCAATATCTATTATTTTAGTATCTTCAGGTAACACTTTTAAAGCTTTTATATTATCAATAAGCTCTTTGAATTTTCTTTCGTATATATAATAAATCATAACTAATTATATCTACTC
>WFYP01000290.1 GCA_015490055.1 Nitratifractor sp. | reverse complement strand
CTATTCTTCTTGTATTCCACTTTTAAAACCTTGACAACTAAATTTTATTTAGATAGAATTGTAGTATATATTTTAAGGAGTGTCAAGCTTATGAAAATCACAAAAACAGCTAAACTAAAAATAACTTCACACTCTAAAATATTTGATGATACAGTAGAGATATACAATAAAGCTTTATCTTTTTATATATCTGTTTGCGAAAAAGAGTATGGGGTTATGGAGCAGTTTAAGCACTCAAAAGAGAAATTAAACTATATAGAAGCCCTAACACACCTTACAGCTAAAAATAAAAACATCAAATATGACTTTGATAGAGATTTTTATAAATTTCCATCTTATCTAAGAAGAACAGCTATTATGGAAGCATTAGGTGTATGTGATAGTCATTTTAGCAGATTAGCTAATTGGCAACTCAAAAAAGATACAAGACTATCAAAAGGTAAAAAGTTCTTTGAGAAAGCACCAACCCTAAACTTTGAGCCTAAATCATTTCCAACACTTTACAAAGATAATATGTGGGAGAAATTAGAAGAGGGTAAAGCAAAAATTAAAGTATTTAAAAATAGTGATTGGGTTTGGATAGATATTGATTATTCAATAAAAAACCTTAAATCAGGACAAAATTACAGATTTGATAGACATAAAGAATATAACCCTATGCTAGTTAAAAAAGGTAAAAAATACTTTTTACACATTGCATATCAATCAAATATTAAACTTAACTCAACACCATTACATAAACAGCGTGTATGTGGCGTTGATTTAGGCTTAACTAATAGTGCAGTTTGCAGTATTGTGGACTACAACGGAACTGTCTTAGATAGATTATTCATTAATCAATCTAAAGAAAAAGACCAGTTGAAACACAAACTCAATAAACTTGCCAAAGCTAAAAGAAAATCAGGCATACTTAACGAAAAGCCTAACTATTGGAGAAAGATAAATGGACTTCAAAAGTTTATAACTCAAGATACAGCAGATAAAATTGTAGAGTTTGCAGTTAAGAACAGTGCAGATGTTATTATATTTGAGTATCTTGGAAAAATGAGACTTCCAAAAGGTTTATTTGGTTCTAAAAGATTAAGAGCTAAACTACAATATTGGGCTAAAATAAAGATACAACATATTGTAGAACAAAAAGCTCATAGTGTAAGTATCAGATACTCAAGAGTCTTAGCAAGAGGTACTTCTATGTATGCTTATGATGGTAGCGGATTAGTTGAGAGAAGCAAGAGAAAAGATATTGCAACTTTTCAAAGCAAAAACAGAAATGATAAAAATAAAACATATCATGCTGATTTATCAGCTTCATATAATATAGCTAGTAGATATTTTACAAGAGCTATCTTAAAACCCTTGTCGGAAACGAAAAGGTTACAGGTAGAGGCAAAAGTTCCTCTGCTTGCAGACAGAGCCAGTCATACTTTGTCTTCATTAATTAAGTTAAGAGAGGTTTGTTGATTATGTCAATGCTACTTTTCTTATCTCGTATTTATGACAAAGAAGCTCCGTTCATAACTTGTAAGAGTTTGAGCGGTGAGGTTCACACACAACATAACGATAAGAAAGATTTTCATAATTTGTCAGTATGGCAAATAAAAGATGCTTTGATGGAAGCATACAAAATAGGATATGAAAAGGATGAGAAATGTTGAAAAAAACAATTATATTGCTAACTTGTTCTTTTTCGTTATTTGCTACAAATATAAATAATTTTATAAATTTAAACGAGTGTGACCAAATCATAAATAAAAAAGTTTTTAAAGTTTGTTATTCATATAAATATAAAGCTGCATTAGCTGTTTGGTATGCACTAAATAGAGAACACCAAAGCATGACAAAAATAAGAAAACGACCTCGTTTCTATTCTGAGAAAACAATACCTATGCGATATAGAGCAAAATACAGAGATTATTCATATAGTGGATATGATCGTGGACATTTAGCCAATAATTGGGATTTTGCATATAGCAAAGTAACTCAGAGAAAAACTTTCTCGCTTTGCAATATCGTTGCACAAGCACCAATTGTAAATAGAGAATTATGGTCAAAAAGCGAGAGGTACGAAAGATATATCGCACTAAAACTTGGTAGTGATAATGTTATAAATATAGTGAAATATCCTCAAAATCCGAAAAGAATAGGCAAAGATGCAATTGCAGTACCTAGTGGTTTTTATAAAATAATATACAATGATCAGCAAGGTTTCAAAAAATGCTTTTATTATAAAAACTATGTAGTTTCTTCTTATGGAGATAAGCTTAAAAATCATTTGGTTAATTGCAAAGAAATAGAAAAATGAAAAATATTAGTAAGAAACAATATGAAAACATGGTAAAAGCCTCACAAGAATTTTACCATCAAAAAACAATGTTTGATGCAAAAATCCAAGAAATATATAATGGACACTATTCTGATTATAATATAGACTTATTAATAGACTCACTTGACTATGGGCAAGGAAAAGTGCCTTATAAATGTTTTTGTGAGCTTATGCAAAATATAGCTGATGGCAATGGGGAAGATGTGAGTCTTCGTAATGCTGTTATTAAAAAATATGGATTATAAAAAAATGTATTTTCAAACTAAAAATCAAAAAAAGGATTAAAATGTCAAGTAAAATGCAAAATCAAATTAAAGAAATGTTTGAACTTCAAAACAAGCTCAACATCAACACAAATGGCGAAGAGTGGATAAACGGGGTAACAAAAGATAATAGAAAAATAGATTGGTTTAGGTGTATATATATGGAAGCAGCTGAAGCAATAGATAGTCTAAATTGGAAACATTGGAAAGATATAAACAAACCAGATGATATGGATAATGCAAAAATAGAGATAGTTGATATATGGCATTTCGTTATGAGCCAATTAATTAAAGAAGCACGAGGAAAAGAGCAAAAAGCCATAAAAAGATTTACCATCAATAGAAGAGATATATTTTTTCCGAAAATGAAAGAAGATCCACAAAACCTCATTAAAAGCTTAGAAGCATTAATGCTTTCAGCATTAAGAAAAGATACAAATAAAATTATAGAGAATTACATATTAATAGTAGAACATCCACAATACCAAGAATTATGGAATTTTCAAGAAGTATATGCTCTTTATATAGGAAAAAATTGTCTTAATCAATTTCGTCAAGACAATGGCTACAAAGAGGGAACATACAAAAAACTATGGAATGACAAAGAAGACAATGTATATATGCAAAATTATATAAGAGATACCAAAGATTTTGATTTCATCTCACTTTATCAATACCTAAAAAAAACATATAACAAAGCGTGAACTACCACCCACCTATAGAGGTGGTGGCTTCCTAACTAGCAACTTCTACTGAAGTTGAACGAAAGGCTTTGTGTTTTAAGTCCACAAGGATAGTTCCTATCCCAAACGACTCTATAAAAATAAGAAATAAGGAGTTGTAATTAGTCATGGTTCGATGAAGCAGGAAGCCCAATAGTCTTTAGTGGTTGGGTAGTTCACGAATACTTAAAATCGTAATAAATTACGGATTTAAGTATTCTTTAATTAATACTGTTATATAATCTATCATAAAC
>WFYP01000289.1 GCA_015490055.1 Nitratifractor sp. | reverse complement strand
TTGCTAATCCACTTAGAGAGATTGGTGCTAAAATAGATGGCAGAGAGAATGGAGATAAAGCACCTTTGCATATTAGAGGTGGAAAATTAAAGTCGTTTGAGTTTGAATCTAAAATAGACTCGGCACAAGTAAAATCGGCAATGATTTTAGCCGCTTTAAATGCTGATGGTAAAAGTTACTACAGAGAAAATTTGCTAAGTCGAGACCATACTGAGCGGATGTTAAAGGGCATGGGTGTAGAGATTAACAATCTACAAAAAGATGGCAAAGAGTGGATAGAGATAACACCGATTAACAAGCCTCTTGAGCCGTTAGATATAAGAGTGCCGGCAGACCCATCAAGTGGATTTTTCTTTGCAGTTGCAGCTACTATTGTAAAAGATGCAAAAGTTGTAATAAAAGATGTTACACTTAACCCTACAAGAGTAGAGTCGTATTTGGCTCTAAAGAGAATGGGTGCAAATGTTGAGTTTGTGCAAAAAGAGGATAAATATGAGCCTATAGGTGATATTAAAGTAAGCTATAGTGGTAAGTTAAAGGCAATTACGGTAGATTCTAATATAGCTTGGCTTATAGATGAGTTGCCAGCACTTGCTATTGCTATGGCAGTTGCCGATGGTGTTAGTGTGGTAAAAAATGCAAAAGAGCTTAGAGTTAAAGAGAGCGATAGAATTAGCTCAGTAATTAATGGGCTTAAGAGTTGTGGTGTTGAGTGCAAAGAGTATGAAGATGGTTATGAAATTGTGGGTGGTAGTATAAATTCTACTATAATAGATAGCTGTGGAGACCATAGAATTGCTATGAGTTTTGCTATTGCAGGCTTGTTAAGTGGTATGCAGATTAATGATGTAGAGTGTATAGATACATCATTCCCAAACTTCTTTGATATATTAAAAGAGATTACAAAGGTAGAGAATGAAGATAGAGTTAGCTAAGAGTTATGGCTTTTGTTATGGAGTTAAAAGAGCTATTAAAATTGCTGAAGAGCACCCAAATAGTGCTACTTTTGGTCCGTTGATTCATAATAAAGACGAGATAAATCGCCTTAAAGATGAGTTTAATGTTGGACTTGTGGATGAACTTGAAGATGCAATGAATTATGATACTTTAGTAATTAGAACTCATGGGATTACCAAAGATAAATTAAAAACTTTAAAACAAAATGGTAAAAAGATAATTAATGCAACTTGTCCATATGTTACAACTCCACAACAGATAGTAGAGAAGATGAGTAAAGAGGGTTATACTATAGTTATTTTTGGGGATAAAAATCATCCGGAGATTAAAGGTGTAGCAAGCTACTCAGTAGATAGTGAAAGAACTTATATAGTTTTAAGCCCAGAAGAGGTGGTTGGCTTAGCGCTAGGTAGTAAAGTTGCAATAGTTGCTCAAACAACAAGAAAGCCAGAAGAGTATAAAAAAATTGTAGCAGCATTGGCTGTAAGAGTTGCAGAGCTTAGGGTTTTTAATACAATTTGTAATGCAACATTTGAAAATCAAGATGCAACAGCAGAGTTAGCAAAAAAAAGTGATGTTATGATTATAATTGGCGGTAAAAATTCATCTAATACAAAGCAGTTACAACATATTTCTAAAAGTTATTGTAAAGATAGTTACCATATAGAAAACGAAGATGAGTTAGAGAAATCTTGGTTTGAAGGTAAAGAGAAGTGTGGAATAAGTGCAGGTGCTTCAACTCCTGATTGGATAATACAAAAGGTAATAAACAAAATAGAAGAGCTAAGAAAATAGCTCTTAAAATCTTACAAAACCCTACATATTTCATTAAAATATTACTTAAATTCAGATTTTCTATTCATTTTAAATAAAAAATAGTATAATTATTGCCATATTTGGTAATTAAGGAATAGGTTAATGAAGTTCGAAGATATCGAAATTGAAGATGTAGACTTTGAAGCAATGCTTGAAGAGTCTTTTAAAAAAGAAGAGAGCGGCAGCGATTTAGTTGAGGGTATAATAGTTAGAATTAGCGAAGAGGATAATCAAGCTATTATTGACATTGGAAGAAAAAATGAGGCAATAATTTCATTAGAACAACTTAAAGGTGAAGATTTTAAAGAGGGTGACAAAATAGAAGTTGTTATCACTGGTTACAAAGGTGAGAGACCAATCGTATCTTACGATTTAGCTCAAAAAAGAGCTGCAATGAATGAATTTGTTGCAGAGTATGATGAAGAGCAAGAGTACATTATAGAGGGTACAATCACTAAGAAAAATAAAGGTGGTTATATTGTAGATTGTGATGGCTTAGAGTTTTTTATGCCTCGTACATTATCTTATGTAAGCAGTAAAACTAATCCAATAGGAAAAAAAGTTAAAGCTGTTATTGTTAAAGTAGATAAAGATAGTGGTTCTGTTGTAGTTTCTAGAAAAGAGCTTATAGAGAGAGAAAAAGGTAAAGTTCAAGAAGTTGTTGATGCAATAGCAAATGCTACTGAGCCAGTTACTGGTATTGTTAAAAAGATAACAAGTTATGGTATGTTTGTAGATGTTGGTGGAGTTGATGGTTTAGTTCACTATTCTCAAATTTCTCATAAAGGACCTGTTAATCCTTCTAAATATTACAATGAGGGTGATGAGGTTAAAGTTGTAATGCTAGATTACGATAAGAAAAAGCGTCATCTATCACTATCTATTAAAGATGCTAATCCAGATCCTTGGGAAAAAATAGATGAAATTATTGAAGTTGGTGATACTATTAAAGTAACAGTTAGCAATATTGAACCATATGGTGCATTTGTTGATTTAGGTGAAGATTTAGAAGCATTCTTACACGTTTCAGAAATCTCTTGGGATAAAAATGTAAAACACCCTAAAGATTACTTAACTGTTGGCGAAGATATAGATGTTGAAATTATAGAAATTGATAAAGAGAATAGAAGATTAAGAGTTAGTCTTAAGAAACTTCTTCCAAAACCTATAGAAAAATTTAGTGCTAACAATAGAGTTGGAGATGTAGTTACTGGTGAAGTATCTTCTGTAACAGATTTTGGAGCTTTTGTTAAGCTTGGTGAAATCGAAGGTTTACTACACAATCAAGAGTGTTCTTGGGATAAAAGTGTTAAGTGTAAAGATATTTTAAAATCTGGTGATAGTGTAGAAGTAAAAATAATAGATATCAACAGAGATAACGGAAAAGTATCTTTAAGTAAAAAAGCATTAGAAAAATCACCTGCAGAAGAGTTTGCAGCTAAGCATAAGTTAGGTGATATTGTTACTGGTACAGTTAAAGATGTTAAAGACTTTGGTGTATTTATAGCATTAGAAGATGGTGTAGATGCATTAATTAGATTAGAAGATTTAGCTCCATTAAAAGCTGAAGAGTTAGAGAAAGGTCAAGAGATTCAAGCTGTTCTTGTATTTATTGACCCTAAAAAAGATAGAATTAGAGCTTCTGTAAGAAGATTAGAGCGTCAAAAAGAGAAAGAGGCTTTAGCACAATATAGTGATGATACATCTATTAAACTTGGTGATATCATAAATAAAAAATAAGGCTAGGAATAATTGAATGTCTAAATATAAAATTGTTGTGTGTGACCATATTCATCAAAGTGGCTTGGATATATTAGAGAATAGCTCTGATATAGAGTATATTAATGCCGCAGATGAGCCAAAAGATAAATTAGTAGAAGAGATTATTGTAGATGCTGATGTAATTATTACAAGAAGCTCTACAGATGTAGATAGCTATCTATTAGAGCATGCAAAAAATTTAAAAGCAATTGTAAGAGCTGGTGTTGGTGTAGATAATGTAGATATTGATGCTTGTAGTAAGCAAGGTATTGTTGTAATGAATGTACCTACTGCAAACACGATAGCTGCCGTTGAACTTACAATGACTCATATGCTTTCGTGTGTTCGCCAATTTCCATATGCTCATAATAATTTAAAACAAGATAGAGTGTGGAGACGACAAGATTGGTATGGTACTGAACTTAAAGATAAAAAACTTGGTGTAATTGGTTTTGGAAATATAGGTTCTCGTGTTTCAAAAAGAGCAAAAGCTTTTGAGATGGATGTAATTACTTACGACCCATATATAGACCCAAGTAAAGCAACAGATTTAGATGTTACTTATACTAAAAATTTCGATGATATTTTAGCATGTGATATTATTACAATTCACACACCAAAAACTGAAGAGACTATCGATATGATTGGTGCTAAAGAGATTGCTAAAATGAAAGATGGTGTAGTATTAATTAACTGTGCAAGAGGTGGACTATATAATGAAGAAGCTCTTGTAGAAGGTTTAAAAAGTGGTAAAATTGCAATGGCAGGAATTGATGTTTTCAATAAAGAGCCAGCAACTGACCATCCCTTACTAGATTTAAATAATGTAACAGTTACTCCACATCTTGGAGCAAACACAAAAGAGTCACAAAGAAATATTGCAATACAAGCAGCAGAAAATGCTATTGCAGCTGCTAGAAATGTTTCATTCCCAAATGCCCTTAATTTACCAATTAAAGAGAATGAACTTCCAGACTATGTAAGACCATATTTAGAATTAGCACAAAAACTAGGTAATATGGCTGCACAAGTTACAAAAAGTGGAATCAAATCTATTAAAGTAGTTGCAGAAGGTGATATTAGTGATTATATAGATTCACTAACAACATTTGCAACAGTTGGAGTACTTAGTGAATCATTAGCTGACCAAATTAACTATGTTAATGCTGAATATGTTGCAGCTGAGCGTGGTATAGATATAAAGAAAGAGACTTCTAACTCTAGCACAGGTTTTAAAAACTTATTAAGTGTAAAAGTAGCAACTCAGAGTGGAAATACACTTAAAATCAGTGGTACAGTATTCGAAGACTCTGTACAAAGAGTCGTAGAGATAGATGACTATACTTTAGATTTAGAACCAAAAGGAAAATTAATACTATTTAAAAATAATGATGAGCCAGGTGTAATCGGAAGCGTTGGTTCTACTATCGCTAAACATAATATTAATATATCAGACTTTAGATTAGGTAGAAACAGCGATGGTCATGCACTAGCTGTTATAAAAGTAGATAATGAAATACCAAAGGCACTAATCGAAGAGTTATCAACTCTTCCAGCTTGTATTAGTGTAAGAGCAGTAACACTATAAAATTTTTACTCAACATAAAAAGATACATTTTATGTTGAGTCACTTTCTTAATACTCTTTAAATTTTTCGATTATTCCTCATTTATTTTTTATATGTTTCATAAAGTAACATACTGATGGGATAGCCCAATATATGGGCTTTAAACTCTTTTTGGGAAGTTCAATTTTATTAAAAACCAATAAAATGAACATTTTTTACAAAAACCCTCTAAAAACCCTTGACAATAAAGAATAATTTGTCTATAATACGCGTCCACAAACACAGAAGAGGTTAGCGTTTAACTTCAATTAGGTGACAGGTGTTGAATTTATTTTTAAATTAAACACCTGTCACCTTTAGAGTGGGAA
>WFYP01000288.1 GCA_015490055.1 Nitratifractor sp. | reverse complement strand
TTTCAGAAGAGTTTGCTAAAGAGCTTGAAAAAGAGATATCTAACTACTTTATATGTATATTAGATAGTGCAGAAGATCTTTATGATGCTACAAATTTTACATATTTTAGACACTATGAGCTAATTATCATAGTTGATGAGAAGATGAAATATGCTATGGAGCGTTTCGTAAATGAGATTAAACAGAAAAAACCGGATACAAAAGTAATCATACTTACAGATGAGCCAAAAAGCCAAACAGAATTTTTTAAATTAAGTGTAGATGATGTAATATATAACCATACCCAAGAAGCAGATTTAATAGCAGCAAGAGTATTAGCAAATATGCGAAATCTTTACGGTACAAAAATATCAATAGATAAATTAATGATAGACATACCAACTAAAAAAATTAAATATGACGATAAAATCGTTACGCTAAATGGTAAAACATTTGATATATTGGTATATTTAGCCCTTCGCAACCAAAGGGTATTTTCAAAAGATGAAATAATAAATGCTCTTTGGGAAGAACCAGAGTATGTAAGTGATAATACTGTAGAAGTCGCAATTAATCAAATTAGAAAACGCTTAAAAAGCATTTTAGGCTTCCAAGTAATACATACAGTAAGAAGAAGAGGTTATAAATTCTCTTCGGATGTATCTCAAGTTAAAGTATAAGATAAGTTTATCTCTCTGCTTTAAGCTAGATAAGATAATATGCAGGTATGAAATCAAATATAAAACTAACTAATCCATACCTCAAATTAAATAACAATTTTTACAATTATCAAAATATATCCCCATTGAATAATGCCTTTTTAATTGATGCTAATTATACACTATTAAACAAATTAAATTTAGAGAAGATATTAAACTCAAAAATAGAGTTTACCAAAATTATTAATGGAGAAATTCTATTAAATGGCTCTAAGCCTTTCTCTATGGTTTATGCAGGGCATCAATTTGGGCACTATGTTCCAAGGCTTGGAGATGGTAGAGCCATAAATATTGGTACTATAGAAAATATGCACTTGCAATTAAAAACCTAAGTTCGATGGGATACCATATTCACAAAAACCTAAAAATAGGTAAGATTTTCAAAATTCAATTCGAAGCACTAGCCAAAGCTAATGTGAGAATTTAATTTTGAAAAGATTGCCCATTTTTAGGCTTCCCTTCGGGTTTTATGAGGTTTTCCATATGCTTAGACAGATTTTTTTGAATTAACTAGTTAGTCCTGCAAAAATCTGTCGTTGCCTATGAAAAACCTCATAAAATTGTGAATATGGTATCCCGTCGAACTCAGGTTAAAAGGTGCAGGCGAGACAAAATACTCTCGTAGTGGAGATGGTAGAGCAGTTTTACGCTCATCTATTCGAGAGTACTTAGCAAGCGAAGCAATGTATGCATTAGGTATTCCAACAACAAGAGCTTTAGCTATTATAGGTTCAAACCATAAAGTATATAGAGAGAGTTGGGAGTATGGAGCTATAGTACTACGAGCAAGCCCTAGCTGGGTGCGTTTTGGTACATTTGAATACTTTGCACATAACAATATGCTAGATGAACTTAAAGAATTAGCAGACTATGCAATAGAAGAGTCCTACCCTCACTTAGCTAATGAGGAAGATAAATATACATACCTCTTTTTAGAAGTTGTAAGCAAAACTGCTAAACTTATTGCAAAATGGATGAGCATAGGCTTTAACCATGGTGTTATGAATACCGATAATATGTCAATAGCTGGGCTTACTATAGATTATGGACCATACGCATTTTTTGATGATTTTGACTACAATTATGTATGTAACCATACAGATACACAAGGTAGATACAGCTTTAGAAATCAGCCAATTATTGGCAAATGGAACTTAAATGCCCTACTTGTAGCATTGGCAAAAATTACTGACTCTAAAAGATTAGAGAGTGCTCTAAAATATTACGATGAACTATACATAAAAGAGTATCAAAGCTTAATGAATAAAAAATTAGGACTAGATAGCATTAAAAAAGAGGATACTAAACTTGTACAACATCTATTAGGAGTACTACAGAGTTTGCAAGTCGATTATACCCTATTTTTCAGAACACTAAGCCACTACAAAGGCGATAAAACAGATATATTAAAACTGTGTCTATATCATACACCAATGAGAGAATGGCTAGAAGATTACGACAAAAGATTAGAGCAAAACAGCATATCTACAAAAGATAGAAATACTAAAATGCTTAAAACCAATCCCAAATATACCCTTAAAAACTATATTCTCCAAGAAGCCATAAAGAATGCAGAATCTGGCAACTACTCTACACTAAAAAATCTATTCAAAGTTACACAAACACCTTACAATGAGCACCCAGAGTTCGAAAGATGGGCAGAGGCTACACCAAATGAATACAAAAACTTAAAGCTTAGTTGCTCCTCTTAAGTGCTCCTTATTAGCACTTAAGAATCGTGCTACTCTAATAAAAAATTTTGTGCTATATCTATATCTTGTAAAATTTGCTCTTTTAACTCATCTAAACTATTAAACTTTTGATTCTCGCGAATAAAACTTATAAACTCTATCCAAACCTCTTGCCCATCTTCAACCACACCGTTAAAATTATTTAAAATATGAGTCTCTACAGCAAAATTTCCATCGGTGCTTTGGCGATGTCCTATAAAGCTGATAGATTTATACTCTTTACCATCTATTATAGTTTTTGTGGCAAATACACCCTGTGGCAAGCTATATTGTAATACATTTAAATTGATAGTAGCAACCAGCTCTTTGGCACCAATCCCCTGCCCTGCTACAGCTTTACCGCAAATTTTGTAACATCGTCCAAGCATACTATTTGCTTGCTCTATTTTAGAGTTTTTAAGCAACTCCCTAATAACTCTTGAGTGCACAGAAATGCCATGTAGCTTAACCTCATCCACAACTTCAACTTCGCCATCAAAATCTGCTTTTAAACTATCTATCGTGCCACTTCTATCTTTTCCATATACAAAATCGTAACCAACAACAATTTTTTTAAGTGCTGGAAAATCGCTTTTTAATTTAGCTACAAACTCTTTAGGAGTTAAAGATTTAACTTTATCGAACATATAAAAAAATGTAGCTTTTTGGGTATATAAACTACGCGTCCACCCTGGAGTAATAGTGCCAAACCCTCGCTCTATTACTGCAACTGAATCTGCTCTTTTAATTAGCTCTCTATGAGCAATATGTACACCATCAAATGAACCAATAGCAACTGATTCTATCAAAAGAACTCCTTCATTTTGTATATTTGTTATTTGTATATTTGAAATAGGCATAAGTTTATTAGACTTTTTCAATAACCAATCACTAAAGACTCACACTTTAACAAAAGTATAAAAATACTCAACATTCCCCTCTTTGCCAGCCACTTTACTCTCTCGTGTATCCATAATTTCCCAGCCTAGCTCTTTGGTTTTTAACTCAAAATCTCTCTTTGCACTCTCTATTGCATTTCTATCTAAAACCACACCTTTGCTATCTCTCTTAACCCCTAAACCAACTTCAAATTGTGGCTTAAAAAGTAGGCATATTGTTGTGTTCTTATCACTCAAACTATCTACACTACCAACAATTTTTAAAAGAGAAATAAACGACACATCTGAAACTATTAAATCATATGCTTCAGATTTAAACTCTCGAATATCAGTCTGCTCAAAAACATTAACTTTAGAATTTTCTCGCAAGCTAGAGTGCAACTGCTCTTTACCAACATCTACACAATCAACACTACTAGCACCATTTTCTAGTAGCATTTGTGTAAAGCCACCAGTACTAGAGCCAATATCCAAACACCTTGCACCATCTATTGGCAAAGCATACTCTTTTAAGTACTCTTCTAACTTTTTAGCTGCACGAGATACATAAAATTTAGACTCTTTCACCTGCACATTAGCCAACTCTGCAACTTTTAGCGAAGGCTTAGTAACAACTTTCCCATCTACACTAACCAAGCCACTCTTTATGGCTACACTAGCCCTATTTCGGCTCTCAAATAAACCATTTTCTACTAAGTAGCTATCTAATCTCACTTTTTAAATATCCTATAAATACAATATTGTAATATTATTTTTTACGCTTTAACTCAGCTATTTTCTTATCTACATCGCTCAGATATGAGTAAAAAGAGTAACTATTTACATAACCTTCTACCATAAGCAAAGGCTTAGAGTCTGCACTTATAAAGTAAGTAGTTGGCGTCATCGAAGTATTTGGAAAATACTCTCTAGCATCTTTGCCATCAATATCTAACTTAACCAATACAAAGTCTCTATTTAAAACCCTAATAGTATCTCTCTCTTCCAAAACTTCATTTAACATTCTACTACACCAAGGGCAATGCTCAGCCTCTACAAAAACCATAATTGGCTTATGCCTCTTCGTAGCCAACTCCAAAGCCCTGCCCATACTATCTACCCAATTCAAACCACCAGCAATTAAAGAGCTAACTAATGCTAAAGTTAATATTAATATTCTCATCTGCTTCCTTTTTAATGCTATTATAGCACACTATCTAACTCTTCCTCTGTAAGAGTAGCAACTCCTAGTTCGTTTGCCTTTTTGAGCTTGCTTCCTGCATCTTTGCCATATATTACAAAGTCTGTTTTTTTGCTAACCGAGCCTGTAACTTTTGCACCCAAAGATTCCAACATAGACTTAATCTCTTCTCGTGGTTTGCTCATACTTCCTGTTAGTACAATAGTTTTACCAGTAAATGGCGACTCTTTTTTAATCTCTTTTGGCATAATTAATTCAATATACTCTAATAATCTCTCTACTTTTTCTCTATTTACTTGCATAAATTCGATATAAGATTCTGCCATCTCTTCGCCGATGCCATCTATCTCTAAAAGTTCTTCTTTTGTGGCATCTAAAAATTTATCTTTAAATTTTGCACATATTTTTTTGGCTGCAACTTCGCCTATATGCTCTATGCCTAAGCCTTTTATAAATCGCCAGCAATCTCTTTTTTTGCTATCTTCTATGGCACTTAGCAAGTTATCTACTTTCTTCTCTTTAAAGCCCTCTAACTCTAGCAGTTTTTCTCTATCCAAATGGTAAATATCTTCTACACTTTTTAATAAACCTTTTTCATAAAGAAGCTCTACTATTTTGTTGCCTAAACCATCAATATTCATACACCCTTTAGAGGCGAAATGTATAATATTATTAACTACTCGAGATGGGCAAGAGATATTTTGGCACTTTATTAATGCCCCTTCATCTAACACTTCACTATGACATACTGGGCAGTGTGTTGGTCGCTCTATTGCTCTTTCGTCTCCATCTCTAAACTCTGGCAGTACCCTAATAATTTTAGGAATCACATCGCCACTTCTAATTAGCGTAACAACATCTCCAATTCGAACATCTAACTTTTCGATAAAGTCAAAATTGTTTAGTGTTGCTCGCTCCACCACTACACCCTCTATATTTACAGGCTCTAATTTTGCAACAGGGGTAATTACTCCGGTTCTTCCAACTTGTAAAATTACATTTAAAAGTTTTGTCTGCTTCTCGATAGCTGGAAATTTATAAGCAACTTGCCATCTTGGAGCTTTTTGTGTATATCCTAAAATCTCTTGTTTGGCTAAAGAATCGACCTTTACAACCATACCATCGAGCATTATCTCTAGCTTTGGACGAAGCTCAATAAGCTCCTTATAAACACTCTCTATCTCTTCAATAGTGTGACAAATCTTTCTAATAGGTGGCTCTTTAAAGCCTAATTTATATACAAAATCCATCATATCACTAAGATATTTAAAATCTAAACTATTAACACCAACACCCCATGGCATAAATAGTAAATTTCTACTAGCAACAACTGCTGGGTCTAACTGTCTTAAACTACCTGCTGCTGCATTTCTAGGGTTAGCAAATAGTTGCTCACCAGCCTCTAATCGCTCTTTATTAATTCGTTCAAACTCTTTATATCGTAGTAATATTTCGCCACGAATTTCTATAAAACCCTTATAATCTATCTCTAGCTTTATAGAGTTAATAGCTTTAGCATTATTGGTTACATCTTCGCCCTCTACGCCATTTCCACGAGTAATTGCTTGAATTAATTTACCACCATCGTAAATTAAATTCAAACTAGCACCATCAAATTTTGGCTCTATGTAGTATCTGTTTACAGGCTCTAACTTATTTACCCTATCAAGCCACTCTCTAAGCTCTGAAGTCTCAAATACATCCTCCATACTCCACATTCTGCTTGGATGTTTAGCCTTTTTAAAGCCATCTTTTAGCGGTGCCCCAACTCTTTGCGTAGGTGAACTGTAATCTATATCTTCAGGGTGCTTGCTCTCGTAAGCTTTTGCTTCATGGTAAAGTTTATCATACTCTTCATCTGTTACAATCGGATTATCATCTATATAATAGGCATCTGCCCATTTTTTAAGCTTGGCTACTGCCTCTTTATAATCATTAATATCTTTTATCATTCTATATTCTCTTTTATCTTAATTTTTTCAAATTTTCCAAAAAACTTAGGTGTTGTGTGTAAAATATAAATATCTAAAAATGCTTTAACCCTTGCGGCATACTCTCGCATTCTCATTTTAAAAGCGGCTACAGTTCTTGGCACATCTTTTGCAACAAATCCTATGGCATCCGCTCCACTCTTTTGTGCAATAAACAGAGCTCTTTGTAGATGGAACTTTTGAGATACAATTATATACTTTTTTAACCCAAAAACCTCTTTTGCTCTCAAAATAGAATCTAGTGTTCTAAAGCCTGCAAAATCCATATATATTTTATCTGAGGGAATACCTCTTTGTATTAAATCTCTCTTCATTCTAGCTGGCTCATTATAATACTTTGTGGCATTATCTCCAGATACTAAAATGGCTCGAACTTTGCCAGCTTTATATAGTTTAGTGGCAGCATCTATTCTGTATTTATAAAAATAATTTATCTTACCCTTTCGCACATACTTAGCCGTACCAAGAACCAAGGCCACCCCTCTTTTTGGCACATTATTAACTGAACTATAAATCCGACCTTTGGCACTGTCACTAACATATATATCAATAAATAACACAACAATAACAAAAATAATTGCTAAAAAAAAAGCACTTTGCCACAATTTCTTTATCATTCTTTATTATTGCTTATTATTGCTTAAAGGCACTATAATTCTCTATGTTTTTTAAATAACTCCAATGCAAATAAAATATTTTCTTTTTCTTCTGTTTTAAGGTCTTCTGCCCATTCAGTAAGAGAATTAAAGAAGTAATATTTTAATTTTTGAGTCTCTTGCTCCCACTCTTTAATAAGCTCTGCTATCTCTTCTTTACTGATATATTTATTGTGTCTAATATAATACAAAATATGCAACATTTTATATACTGTATATCTCTCTGTATCTTTTTTCTCAAATAAAATATCATATTTTTCTCTAAATTCTTGAGGCAAATCTTCATCTAAAAATAGATAAATTCTTAATAAGTTATTATATCCCCACTGGTTCTGATTAATTTCAAAAGAGGTTTCATACCACTCTTTTGCATCAGAATACAATTTTTGCATCATATATATAGAACCTATATTATTATATGCTAAATCTATATCTGGGTTAATCTTTATAGCTATTTTATTATATTTTATTGCATCTTTATAAAGATTATGTTTTTTTGCATAATAAGCTTTATTTCTATAAGCATGTCCAAGAGCAATATATGTATCATAATTGTTT
>WFYP01000287.1 GCA_015490055.1 Nitratifractor sp. | reverse complement strand
ATATATAGCTCTAATTGGTCCAGAGATTACATAGACTATAAAAAATATTGCGATTGTCTCTATTGGTAATAGGTATAAGAGAGAAGCTACAAGAATTAAAAGTATTAATATTTTATATGATATTGCTTTTTTTAACTCTATTTTTTTAAATGCTAAGTATCTAAAGTTGCTTACCATTAAAATTCCTACAATTATAGCTAAAACTAATATTGCAGGTTCTAAAAAAGTTGTATTGTATTTAAAATCTATTTGAGATAGTGATACTAAAAATAGAGCTGCTGCTGGTATTGGTAATCCAATAAATATGTTAGGGTCATTTTTGGCAGTTGTTATATTAAATCTTGCAAGTCTAACTGCACCTAAAACTACATATAGAGCAGCCACTAAGATACCAAATTTAGAGTATTCATAACCTATTTGAAAGTAAATTAGCATTGCAGGTGCAACACCAAATGCTACAATATCTGCTAAAGAGTCAAACTCTATTCCAAACTGGCTCTCACCTTTTGTTAAGCGAGCTATTTTGCCATCTAAGCCATCTAGTATTAGCGATAAAATTATAAACCAAGAAGCTTGCCCAAAGTTGCCTTTGCTAGATTGGATAATACTAACAATGGCAACAAATATAGAAGATGCGGTAAAGAGATTTGGCAATAGATAGTTTAACTTTACACTCTTTTTCATATTAAGAATCTCTATTTTCGTCACTCTTTTCTTTACTGTTTCTTTCTGCGTCAGCTTCTTCTTGTGCTACTTTTTCTGTATGAGCAAGTCTTGATTCTAAATTATTATCTGTCTCAAACTTTTCAATAATTTCTCTAACTTTACTACCTTCGATAACCTCTTTATCTAGCAGTTCAGCAGTCATAGCTTCTATAGCTTCTTTATAATCTTTTAGAGTGTTTTTAACATACTCATAGCGATTATCTAGTGTGGTTTTAATTTTTTCATCTATAGCTTCAGCCATTTTTTCACTATAATCTTTAATTGTTTGACCACCTGTTAAGAATGCACCACCGCTATTTTGCTCTAACACCATTAATCCTGCAACATCACTCATACCATATTTGGTAATCATATCTTTTAAAATATCTGTCGCTCTTTGCAAGTCGTTACCCGCACCTGTAGAGATGTCGCCTACAAATATATCTTCAGCTGCACGACCACCAAGAAGTACATCTATTTCTGCCATTAATTCATGCTTTTGCTTTAAGAAACGGTTCTCTTCGTCTGGTAGGTGAAGAGTGTATCCTAATGCCCCAAGCCCTCTTGGAATAATAGATACTTTTGTAACTCTTGTAGCACCTTTTGTAAGCTCTGCCATTAATGCGTGTCCACTTTCGTGGTAAGATACTATCTTTTTCTCTAACTCATTAATTTTGCGATTTTTCTTCTCTAATCCAACAAATGCTCTCTCGATTGCTTCCATTAAATCTTTCTGTTCAATCTCTTTTTTGTTATGGCGACCTGCAAGAAGGGCTGCTTCGTTAATAATATTTGCTAAATCTGCACCTGCAAGACCTGCTGTTGCTTTTGCAATCTCTTCTAAATTAACTTTTGGTGAAAGTTTTACATCTTTAGAGTGTATCTTTAAAATTGCTAAACGCCCTTCGAAGTCTGGTTTATCAACAAGTACTTGTCTGTCGAAACGACCAGCTCTTAAAAGTGCTGGGTCTAGCACCTCTGGGCGGTTTGTTGCAGCTAATACAATTACTGGTGTATCTGTTCCAAAACCATCCATTTCGGCTAATAGTTGGTTTAGAGTCTGCTCTCTCTCATCATTTCCACCCATTGGTCCACCACTTGCTCTTGATTTTCCGATTGCATCTATTTCGTCTATAAATATAATCGATGGAGCCTCTTTTTTAGCTTGCTCAAACAAGTCACGAACACGACTAGCACCAACACCTACAAACATTTCGATAAAACTAGAACCACTTACAGAGAAAAATGGAACACTCGCTTCACCTGCAACAGCTTTTGCTAGCAAAGTTTTACCAGTACCTGGAGGTCCTACTAACAATACTCCTTTAGGTATTTTTGCACCAAGTTCAATGTATCGTTCTGGGTATTTTAAGAAATCGACTATCTCTTTAACTTCCTCTTTGGCTTCATCTACACCGGCTACATCATCAAATTTAACATCTGGTTTTTCAGAGTTTATAAGCTTACCAGCTTTGCCAACTCCTAATATTCCACCACCTACACCTTTACTCATCTTTTTAGCTAGCAGTATCCAAATTCCAAAGAATAGTAGTATTGGTAGAATAGAACTAATGAGTTCAGCCATTATCCCTCCACCCATTACACCAATATATTTTACATGATGATCATCTAAAAGCTTGATAAATGTTGGATCGCTTGCTGGAATATTTTCGGCAATATATCTTGTATGTCCGCCGTCACCTCCAACCGCTTCTATAACAGTTGGAGTTATCTTTAACTCTTTTATTTTATCACTTTTTACGAGATTTTTAATATCAGAGTAACTAACCTTTTTAGTCTGAGTAATCATTGCACTATTACTGTTTTGTAAACTCTCTAGCGAGTTATTGTTTCCAATAAATACCTTAAAAATTACAATTACTACAATAGAAAATATTGCAAATGCAATTAGTGGATTATCCTTAAAAAAGTTGTTGTTATTATTGTTATCGTTGTTATTTTCTGCCATTATTTTCCTTTATAAATTAAAGTTACCCATTCATCTTTTTTTATTCGCTCAATTATATCTAAATTAGAAAAAGCTTTTGTAACTATATGCTCTTTTTTATCTAAAATTCCTGAAACTATTAATATAGAATCACTTTTTAGCTTAGATTTTAACTCATTTGCTATCATTTTTAACACATCGGCTATAATATTTGCTACTACAACATCATATTTCTCATCTGTTTTGTTTGCAGAGCCAACCCAAATTTTGTTATACTCTTTGCCATTTAGAGCAAAATTCTCTTTTGAACTATCTACTGCCAATTCGTCTGTGTCGCATAAATCTACAACTGCACCTTTATGTGTAGCAGCAAGTGCTAAAATTCCACTACCACAACCAACATCTAATAGCTTATTGCCATCCTTAACATATTTACTAATTGCTTGCAAACAGCTATAGGTAGTAGCGTGGTGCCCAGAACCAAATGCAAGTGCAGGGTTTATTAAAATGTTTATCTTGCCATCTTTTGCTTCGTGCCACTGCGGATGAATATAAAACTCTCCAGCTTCAATAGGCTGTACAGAGTCTTGATAAGCTTTTATCCAGTCGATATTCTCTTTCTCCTCTTTAGTTACTTCGCACTCAATATCTAACTCTTTTAACTGTTGCTCGATTGTTTCTGTACTCTCGCTAGTTCTAAGAACTATTGTATCTGTACCAATCTCTACAGCCTCATTAGTTGCATTCATAATAAAATCGGCTAAAAGTTCAACCAAATCTGGGCTAGTTTTTACTGTCAATTCTATATATTTATCGTTCAATATGTATTCCTTAATATATTTTGATATTCCTATTTAGTGTAGTAAGGATACCACACCATAAGCCAAATTCTTAATTCTTAACTCTTAATTCTTAACTAACTTAAACGCTTCTTCTAAATCAAGCGTTCCTTCGTAAAATGCTTTACCAACAATAGTACCATCTATACCAGCTTCTATAAGTGCGTGGATATCGTTAATATCTTTAAGTCCGCCACTTGCTATTGTTTCTAAGGCACTTGCCTCTTGAATAGATTTTGTAAACTCTATATTTAGCCCAGTCATCATACCATCTCGCCCAACATCTGTACAGATTATCGCCTCTACGCCACAATCTGCAAAAGCACGAGCTAAATCTGTTGCCTTCATATCGGAAGTCTCAGCCCAACCCTCTACTGCAACCATACCATTTATTGCATCGATTCCTACAACAATAGGGTATTTAGCTGCCATATCTTTAACAAACTGAGCATCTTTTACTGCTATAGAGCCTAAAATCAGTCTATCTATTCCTAAATCTAAATACATCTTTATAGTCTCTTCATCGCGAATGCCGCCACCAAGCTCTAACTTTAAGTTGCAATTTTCTCGAATCTTTTTAATCTGCTCTAAATTCTCAGGCTTGCCAGCAAATGCACCATTTAAATCGACTAAATGAACCCACTCACTCCCTAACTCTTCAAACCTCTTAGCCACTTGCCATGGCTCATCACTATAAATCTTCGCCGAATCCATCAGCCCCTTACTAAGCCTTACAGCCTTGCCATCTTTTAAATCTATTGCTGGTAGTATTGTCATCTATTCTATTCCTTCAAATAAGTTTTTTAGTTTTGTTTTTAATTCGTTAAAATTGGGATGAGAATAATCAAAAGGGTGTTTTCTCTGTTTGTAAAAATCTTTGTAAATCCATTTATCTGTTGTATTATATTCATAACATTCTTTAAATTTTTCTATACACTCTTTTTGTGTATCATCTAAAACCGATAGCAAGAAAGATTCTAAATAACCCTCTTTATTTTCATCACAGAAAATATAATAATCTATAGGAATTTTGAAATCTAAATCTTTAATTAGCATTTTTAAAGCACTTTCTGTCTCTTCATAGCCTCTAATTGGTGATGGGTCATTAGGGTCATCAGCATCAACAAAAATAATAATAGTATCTATAATTTTAAGCTCTTCTTCTATTTCATCATAATATTTATGATTAAGCTTAAAAATATTATCTTTACCATTGAATAGTTTAAATTCATACTTCTCTCTAGTTATATTAAAATTACTGTCTATAAAATCTTTTAGAAATTCGGCATCTGTGGTGCCCTCAACTATAATTTCTACCATCCCCTAACCTCATTACCAACTTCTAAATCTCTATAAAATCTCTCAGCATCTCTAACTATAGCTCTAATCTTATTCTCTTTATCTCTTCCAAGTTCTATAAATTTTATCTCTTCATCTTTTAACTTTTTAGTAACCCTAGCGTAAGACTCTATACACTCTTTTGAGTGAGTTGTAGCGAATACTTGGACATTTTGCTCTTTTGAAATTGTTAGGATTATTTCCCATAGTTTATCTAGATTTGTGTAGTGGATGCCGTTTTCTATTTCGTCTATAAAAATTATGTTATCTCTTAAAAGTAAAATTGAGCTGATGATATTAATAAAAGTTTTTATGCCTTGCCCAAATTCTGATAGTTTTCTGTACTCTTTATTTACTTTAAGCAAATATCGCCC
>WFYP01000286.1 GCA_015490055.1 Nitratifractor sp. | reverse complement strand
GATGTGTATAAGAGACAGATGAAAATGTTGCTAAACAGATGCCACTTATAGAAAAAGTCTCTAAAAATGAGATAAAAATTGTTAATACTAAAATTTACGCATCTGCAAATGGACACTCGTTGATTGTAGAATGTGACTTTATATTTACAAGTTTTGAAATACCAGAAGGTTTGCCAGCAGTTGCAAGATTCACTAGTTCATTAACATATAATCCAAAAACTAAAGAGTTTAAATTATCAAATTTGCAAATAAAGCAAATAAAGTTTTTAAAAGAAGAATTAGTTGAGTTTATAACACCTAATCAGAAAAAATTTATACCAGATACATTAACAGAAAAACTTTATGAATTAGTTCTTCATAAGTCAAAAAGAAGATTAAAGAGAATAAAAAACTTTACTGTAAAAGAGGGCAAAATTAAAATTAATTTTAATTAAATGCCCACTTCATTGCAATATTCATAATATTTTTATTATAATTTAGATATAAATACGCATTAAAACACCCACTTTTAAGGACATTTATGAGTTACGAAATAGAGAAGTTTGACCCAGAGATTTTTGAAGCAATAGAGAAAGAGCTTACTAGACAAAATGACCACTTAGAGATGATTGCTAGTGAGAACTTTACACTTCCAGCTGTAATGGAGGCTATGGGTAGTGTACTTACAAACAAGTATGCAGAAGGTTACCCAGGTAAAAGATATTATGGTGGTTGTGAAAATGCAGACAAAGTTGAGCAAATAGCAATAGATAGAGTTTGCAAACTATTTGATTGTAAATTTGCAAATGTTCAGCCACACTCTGGTAGTCAGGCAAATGGTGCAGTTTATGCAGCACTTTTAAAGCCTTACGATAAAATTTTAGGTATGGATTTAAGCCACGGTGGACACTTAACTCACGGTTCTAAGCCAAGTTTTTCTGGTAAAAATTATCAAAGCTTTACTTATGGTGTAGAGTTAGATGGTAGAATTAACTACGATAAAGTTATGGAGATTGCAAAAACTGTACAGCCTAAAATTATCGTATGTGGTGCTAGTGCATACGCTAGAGAGATTGACTTTAAAAAATTTAGAGAAATTGCAGATGAAGTAGGTGCTATTTTATTTGCAGATGTTGCACATATTGCAGGTTTAGTTGTTGCTGGTGAGCATATGAGCCCATTCCCATATGCAGATGTAGTTACAACTACAACACATAAAACTCTTGCAGGTCCAAGAGGTGGTGCTATTATGACTAACGATGAAGATATAGCTAAGAAAATTAACTCTGCTATCTTCCCAGGTTTGCAGGGTGGTCCATTAGTTCATGTTATTGCAGCAAAAGCTGTTGGTTTTAAACACAACTTAAGCCCTGAGTGGAAAGAGTATGCAAAAAATGTTAAAGCAAATGCTTCTAAATTAGCAGAGGTTTTAGTTGCTAGAGGTTATGATGTTGTAAGTGGTGGAACAGATAACCACTTAGTATTAGTTAGCTTCTTAAACAAAGAGTTTAGCGGTAAAGATGCAGATGCTGCACTAGGAGCTGCTGGTATTACAGTAAATAAAAATACAGTACCAGGCGAGACAAGAAGCCCATTTGTAACAAGTGGTATAAGAATAGGTTCGCCTGCACTTACAAGCCGTGGTATGGGTGTTAAAGAGTTCGAGTGGATTGCAAATAAAATTGCAGATGTTTTAGATAATATTAACGATAGTGCTCTTCATGCTAAAATTAAAGAAGAGGTAAAAGAGTTAGCAAGTAATTTTATTATTTATGACAAACCAATCTACTAATTCACTATTTAAACTCATAAAAGAGTTAAGTTATGGCTCTGAGTTTTATTATATAGAAAAAAAGTCTATCTCCTCTATAGAAGAGATAGATGGACATACTGTTTATTCTCACTACAAAAAATATAATGCTCCAATAACAGATGAGTTGATAAATCAACATATAAATTCAGAGATAAATTTAGCAATATCTATAAAAGATAAACCTATTATAGCTTTTGAATATAGTGGTAAAAATGTATATGCATTTGGAGTTCTTTTATATAAGTTGGCTAAGCAAAACAGTATTAAGAAAATAGAAATTTTAGACTATACAATAGATAAAATTGTTATAATTCTTGAGCCAATCGAAAAAAATTTAAAAGAAATTGAAAAATTATCAAAAAAAATTTCTACTAAAATAGAAGAGCATTTACCACTATCTTGGAAAATCTTTCCAAACTATTTACGCCCTGATAATGGAAACTTATTAAAATTACCTAAAGAGTATATAGAACTTCCTTGGTAAGTTAATTGTTAGTTTCGGTGCATAAAAAGCTTAATAATGATATTAATCAATATACAAATTTATTTTTTTTTGGTATAATGATTGCTAGAACTTTAAATATTGGAGTAAATTATGAGCGACGGTACATTAGATGATTTAATTTTGACAGACCCAGAACCAGAAGGTGGAAAATCAAAGAGTGTATTAGCACTTTTGGCATTAATAGTGGTATTAATAATCATTGGTGCAGTTTTAGCTAAAATGATTTTTAGCTCACCAGATGATAACAATAACAC
>WFYP01000285.1 GCA_015490055.1 Nitratifractor sp. | reverse complement strand
TTTTTGTTTTGCCCTAAGGGTAGCACAAGAGGGCACTTACTGCAAATACTTTTTAACGCAAGTTAGCTTTGGCTAGCTTTTATTAAAAACTATTCACATTAAGCACCCTCTTGTGCTATTAAATGTTGTATATAGTGCGTAACTTCAGTTACTAAGTTGCTTTACTATTGACAATTTATTTTCCTTTTATCTCTTTACTTTTACTTTAGTTTTATAGTTTCTATATCCATTGGTAGGGCACAGCTTTTATCAAATTCGCATGCTGCTTTTACACCAATTTTTGCTATATCTTTTGCAGAGTACTTTTTCTTATTATAAGCATGATGCATTGCTCCTAAAGCGTAATTAGCACCACTGCCTATAGCCCAAAATGTTGTAAGTTCTGCTACATAACGGTCTGATGAAATTATATATATACCACTTTTATTAGCTATTAATAAATGCATTTTTGTCTCTTCGACAGTTTGTTCAAGCTTTTTGTTACCTGGTACTAGATAGTATTTATCTTTAAGTAGTTTATGCAACTCTAGCATAGAGCTATATACATTATCATACCCATTAAAATTAATTGTATGTTTCTGATTAGTTAGTGCATGCTTTAGCATTATTTTAGACATTGATTTGCCTACAGAACCTATATAAGTACCTTTGTGTTTAAAAAACTTTTTTCTATTTAGTTTATACTTAGATGAAAACTTTGTTTGACCTTGACTAGTTAATGTATCTGAGGCGATTGCTATCTCTTTACCTTTTTTAACTACAACAACAACTGACATAAGATAACCTTTATTAGACTTTTAAAGTCCTTATTTCATATTAATATACTATTTTTAGTATAATAAATTGCTTTTACTCTTATCAGACTTGTTTATTGCATCTCTTATTTGGAATATTTTAGGAACGTCTTAAAATAATATTTCCATCATAATTATATTTTTTAATATACACTTAATTAAATTTATGTTATTCTATCTAATATCAAATTGGTGGAGTTTTTTGTGGAGAGTGGTAAGTTTTTGGCTGGCGGGGCTGGTAGATTGGATAAGGTGCTCTCTTCTAAGTTGCAAAAGAGTCGAAACCAAATTGAAAAATTGATTAAAGATGGCTTGGTTAAAGTTAATGGTAAAGTGGTTTTAAAGACCTCTTTTAAAGTTGTTAGCGAAGATGAGATAGAGTATGAGTTTTTAGAAGCTGAAGTTCAAGACTATAGCGATATAGATATTGAAATCGAGAGGCTTTATGAAGATGATGATATTTTAGTTATTAATAAACCATCTGGCTTGGTTGTGCACCCTGCACCCTCTGTAAAAGAGCCAACGCTTGTAGATTGGCTAAGAAAGCAAAATATTAGGCTCTCTACAATTAGTGGCGAAGAGCGAAATGGCATAGTGCATAGGCTTGATAAAGATACAAGTGGGGCTATTTTGATAGCTAAAAGCAATTTTGCACACGAAGCTTTAAGCAAGCAGTTGCAAGATAGAAGTATGGGGCGGTATTATCTAGCGGTTATTAACTATCCACTAAAAGATGACTTAATAGTTCATAAGCCTATTGCTAGAAACCCTAGAAATAGGTTAAAGATGGCGATTGTAGAGGGTGGTAAAGATGCCAAAACAGCTTTTGCTAAAGTGGTGCAGAGCCAAAAGGGTAGCGAACTAATTGTAGCAAAGCTATTTAGTGGTAGAACGCACCAAATTAGAGTGCATTTAACTACACTAAATAGGTATATACTTGGCGATAGGCTATATGGTGCAAGCGAGCAAAAGCTTGAGCATAGAATGTTTTTGCATGCTTATTTGCTCTATTTTATTCACCCAGTTAGTGGCGAGTTGGTAGAGGTTAGGGCACCGCTTTTTAGTGATATGCAAGAGTATTTTGAAAAGAATTTTAATAAGGATAGAGAGTATGATAAGCTTACAAAAGATGAAATTAAAAACTATTTTAAAAACTTTACTGCTTAGTAGTTTTATTGTAACTAATGCAAATGCTTTTTTTACCGATTACTCTTTGCCTAAAGTTGTAGGTGTGAAAACTATTACAGATAGAAATAGTGTCGGTTTTGAGTGGAAAAGTCTTGCGAGATATAAAAATATTAATCGTATAAATGTATATAGAGCAGAGGCTAAAAAGGGCGTTAAGCAAGTATATGTAAAGATAGATGCAATAACTAATAGATTTGCAACTCACTATGTAGATAGAAATATTAAACCAAATACTAAATATTTTTACACCTTTACAACAGGTTATGGTTTGAGTGAATCTACATATGGAACTATTGTTCCAGTTAAGACTAAGCCAGCTTACAAGGCAGTTAAATTTGTAGAAGCCAAACTTGTAGATACTGGGGTTGTAAAACTTTTGTGGGTACCTAGCTCTGAACCTACTGTAACAGAGTATATAATACAAAGACGCAAAGCTAGTGATAAGAGATGGTTTTATCTTGCTACTGTAAAAGGTAGATTGTATCCAGAGTATGTAGATTTTACCGCGGAGAGAGGTAATAACTATTTTTATAGAGTTTTTGCACGAGATGCTAATGAGTTTATATCTAAAGCAAGTAATGCTTTAAGTGTGGAGGTAAAGTAATGCCACATATAAAAGTAGCACCATTTGATACTAAAATTGTTGATAACTCTAAGAGCTCTTTAATTGAGTTTCGAGCTGTGCATAGTAGTAAAGATATAGTTTTAATAAATAGAGATGGCAAAAAGATATTTTTAGATATTGTTAAAAAAGAGCGAGAGTATTTAGTAAAGCCAAATAAGATTACCAAGGGCTCAGATACTGCATTTTTAAAAGAGATGCTTAATGCATTTGCTAAAGAGTTGAATTTAAAAATTTTGCATGCAAATACAGCAGAGAAACCACATAAACCAAAGATTGCACACGAGTATTTTAAGACTATTGAGGATTTTTATAACTTTAAAAGTAATTTTAAAAAGATAAAGTTAGAAGTGGGCTTTGGAAGTGCTAGACATTTGCTATATAGGGCTAATGAAGAGAAAGATACTCTATTTATTGGTATTGAAATACACTCTGCTTCTATTAATCAACTTTTAAAACAGATAACTTTACAAAATATAGAGAATATTTGGGTTGTAAATTATGATGCCAGATTGTTACTTGAGATGTTACCTTCAAATATTTTAGATAAAATATATGTTCATTTTCCTGTACCGTGGGATAAAAAACCACACAGAAGAGTAATTAGTAACTTTTTTGTGAATGAATCTATAAGAGCGTTGAAGAAAGGTGCATCGTTAGAGCTTAGAACTGATTCTCAAAACTATTATGAGTACTCTTTAGAGGTTTTTAGCACGCCAAAGAGTAGTAAGTTTAGTGTTGAAAAGAATATAGATATTGCAGTAACAAGCAAGTATGAAGATAGATGGAAAAAAATGAATAAAGATATATATACAGTTACTTTAGAGTCGCTTGAAGAGTCTGAAGCAAGAGAGTTAAAGATTGACTTTAGCTTTGGAGATTTAAATAGAGATGTTGAAATTCCAAGAGAGAGTATGATAAAAGAGGACTATTTTGTACATTTTGGTAAAAAGTACGACAGGGTAGATGGCAAAGGTTTTGTGGTAGAGTGCTCTTTTGGTAGTTTTAATATACCAGAGAAGAAGATGATTGTAGTTAATGGTAGTGGATACTATCTTCCGCTAAATCCAGTAAAGAGTTTAGTAAATTACAAAGCTCATAATCTTATAAAAGAGGTATTAAATGGCTAGTATAATCTCGGCAACTAATTTAACATTAGCATATGAGAAGGGTAAACATATCATTATAAATGATGTTACATTTAACATAGAGCAGGGTGAGTTTGTATTTATTACAGGACCTAGTGGTAGTGGTAAATCTACACTTTTAAAGTCGTTATATGGGCAGATAAAACCACGAGAGGGTATGCTTAATGTTGGCGGTTTTGATATGAGCAGAATTAAAAAGAAGCAACTGTTGCAACTTCGCCGTAATATTGGTATAGTATTTCAAGATTATAAACTTATAAATGAGTGGACTGTAGAGAAAAATGTTGTTTTGCCCCTTATAATTACAGGCTATAGTTTAGATGTACAGAAAGTTCAAGCAGAGAAGTTGCTATCTCATGTAAAGTTAAGCGACCAAGCTAATAAGTACCCACTAGAGCTCAGTGGTGGGGAGCAACAAAGAGTTGGTGTGGCACGGGCACTATCTAAAAACCCATTTTTAATATTAGCAGATGAGCCAACAGGTAACCTTGATGAGTTCTCTTCTGGTGTTGTTTGGGATTTGTTAGAGAATGCTTGCGACCAGTTAAATGCAACTGTTGTGGTTGTTACGCATAAAATACCTACGATATTTAATATTCCTTATCGTCACTTTATTATAGAGAATGGAGGCGTTCATGAAGTCCATTAAAGACCATTTAATGTTTATACTGCCACTTATGGCAATGCTTATTGGTATCGAATTTATACTTGTTTTTAACAGAATTACTAGCTCTTATGAAAATAAATTAAAGAATGAGTATGCAATTTTAGTTGTGAGTCAAAAAAACTTAACAACTCCATATTTAAGAAGTATAGACGATAATATAGATAGTGTTGAAGCTATGAATAGAGAAGATATTGCAAAAGAAGTTACATCTGGTATGCAAGATGCTGCACTTGCTGCTATTATGAAAGATTTACCATACTTTTATAGAGTTCATTTAACAAGTTATATGTCTTTAGAGGGGTTAAAAAAGATTAGTGCAGAGTTAAAAAAGGTAAATGGTATATTGAATGTAGAGATTTTTGGAGAGAATTACCACTCTAAACATACTATATTTAGACTTGTTAAGATGCTTTTAAATATCTTTATAGTTATGCTATTTATAGTAAGTATTATGCTTGTAATTAAGCAGATGCAAGTTTGGCAATTAGCTCATAAAGATAGAATGAAAATTATGGAAATTTTTGGTGCACCTATGATGTTAAGAAGTGGTATTTTATTTAAAGTTGCAATTATAGATGCTATTATTGCAACTATTTTAAATATGGTGATTTTCCTATTTATTAAAAGTAAATGGTCCCAGAATTCTGATATAGATTTTGTTAAAAATAACCAAGATATGCTTTTTAATGTTTCGGACTTTTTTATTCTATTCGTAACAGCTATTGTAATTGTTGCAATATCTGTATTTGTTGTAGCTATTAATACAAGAGAGGTACCTGAGGGATGAGAAAATTAGCACTTTTATCTATACCTTTTTTTGTACTATTGAATGCAAAACCTAATCCTAGTGAACTTTTTAGCAAAATAAAAGAGTCTAAACACTCTTTGGTTAGTACACAAAAAGAGAAGAGTGTTACACATAAACAACTGCAAGTCATAGCTAATAAGATTAAACAGTTAAAAGATGAGATAGAAAAATATGATAAAAAGATATATGAGTTAAATGGTATTTTGGGAAATGCTAATAAAAAGTATCAAGATGCTATGGCAGAGATTAAAGGAATAGATAATATAGTAAAATCTTTAGATAAAGATATTGAGAAAAAGACTAAAGAGTTTGCTCAAAAAGTATCTATGCAGTTAGGTGGAGTTGTTGCACAAAATAAAACGGCACAAAAAGATGAAAAGAGCGTTGTTTTAAAAGAGGTTTTAGACAGATATAAAAATTATAATCAACAAGAGTTGCTAAAATTATCGAGAAATATAGAACAGAAAAATGCATTAAGAAAAAATTTGTTAAAAAGAAGAGATGATATTGCAAAAAGTATAAAAGATGTAAATGCACAAAAAAAACTCTACGAAAAAGAGAAAGCTCAAAAGAGTAAATTGCTAAAAAAACTTGCACTTGAAGAGAAGCTTTACTCTAAAAGGTTAAGAGAGATATTTAGAAGACAAACTGTAATAAGATTAACACTAACAAAGTTGAATTTAATACAAGAAGAGACCGCAAAAGAAGCTAAACGAAGAGAAATAGAATTAAAAAAGAGAATAAGAGCTTTAAGACATTCAAGACATAGTAATACTACTAAAGTAGCAGTTGTAGATGGAGTAAAGCAGTATGGCACATCATACAGTTTAGATAATATTTATAAATACAGAGGAGTTAAAACTATTGCTCCACTAAAGAGTGCAAAATTAATAAAAAATTTTGGAACTTTTATAGACCCAATATATAAGATAAAGTCTCATAGTGATTCTGTAACATTAATATCTAAGAGTAGTGATAGAAGAGTTTATAATGTTATGAATGGTGAAGTCTCTTACATTGGAGAAAATAGTATGCTTGGAAAACTTGTTGTTATAAAGCATAGTAATGGTATGCACACGATATATGCTGATTTGAATAAATTTTCTCCATTTTTAAAAGTAGGAGCAAAAGTTAAAAAAGGTAGTATTATCGGTAAAGTAAAAAGAAAGTTAATTTTTGAAGCAACAAAGAATGGTAAATTTATAAATCCAACAAGGTTAATAAATCTATAAGATAGCTGTGAAAATTTAGCTCAATCAAAAACTCTTTGGATATAATTTCGATAATATAGTTATTAACTTCGGTTATTGAAAGGTAGTTATGGCAAAAAGAGTTTTGGTTAAGTTCTCTGGAGAAGCACTAGCAGGTAAAGAGGGGTATGGTATTGATACTTCTATCTTAAAATTTATAGCTCACGAAATTAAAAGTTTAGTTGATAATGGTATTGATGTAGCTATTGTTGTTGGTGGTGGTAATATTATTCGAGGTGTTACAGCTGCTCAAGATGGTATTATTAAGCGTACAAGTGGTGACTATATGGGTATGCTTGCAACTGTAATTAATGGCGTAGCAATTCAAGAAGCACTAGAAAGTATTGGTTTAGAAGCAAGATTGCAATCTGCTATCGATATGCATGAAATAGGAGAAAGTTTTATAGTTAGACGGGCAAGACGACACTTAGAAAAGGGTAGGGTTGTAGTGTTTGCTGGTGGAACTGGTAATCCATATTTTACAACTGATACAGCAGCAACACTTAGAGCTAGCGAAATAGATGCCGACTTTTTAATTAAGGCAACTAAAGTAGATGGTGTTTACGATAAAGACCCAGCAAAATTTGACGATGCAGTGAAACTAAATGAGCTAACTTATGATAGAGCACTTAGTGACCATATAAAAGTAATGGATGATACAGCAATAGCATTGGCAAAAGAGAACAGCTTGCCAATTATTGTATGTAATATGTTTGAAAAGGGTAATTTGCTATCTATAATTAATGGCGATTTATCTTTATGTTCAATAGTTAAATAAGGAGAAACAGATGAGATTAGAACAAATAGCAGCTATAGCATTAGAGAAATATAATTTTGATAGATACCTAATGGCAAGAGCCGTAGGTAAAAGAGCGAAAGAGATTACAAATGGTGCAAAACCATTAGTAGATATGAATTTAAATGACCATAAAGCTGCAGATATAGCATTAATAGAAATTGCAGAAGGTAAAATAGAAATAACTGTAGAGAGTTAATAATTGAATGATTTCATTAATTTAATCCGAAAGGTAAAAACAGTACCAGATGCCTTAAAAATATTGGAGCTTAATGCTGATATTGATGATGAGATAAAGAAAGCAATAGATTTTGCAATTTTAGCTCATGATGGTCAATATAGAAAAAGTGGTGAGCCGTATATTATTCATCCTATACTTGTGGCTTCAATAGTTGCTTCTATATCTAATGATAAGACAATGATTATTGCTGCACTTTTGCATGATGTAGTAGAAGATACTAAGTATGAAAATGAGGATATAGAAGCTCTATTTGGAAAAGATGTAGAGCTATTAGTGGATGGATTAACTAAAATTGTAGAGATTAGAGAAGATGAATTAGTAAAGTCTGGCTCTAGCGAAAAACTTATAAAATCTGCACTCTCTTTTAGAAAAATTTTAATAGCTTCTATTCAAGACTTAAGAGTTTTGGTTGTTAAACTATGTGATAGATTGCATAATATGCTAACACTTGATGCTTTAACTCCAGATAAACAGAAGCGTATTTCAGAAGAGACACTTGTAGTTTATGCACCCATAGCTCATAAATTAGGTATATCTAAAATTAAAAATTATCTTGAAGATTTGAGTTCTAAATATATCTACCCTGATGATTATAAAAAGATAGATGACTACTTAACATCACATAAGCAAAATCTTAATTTAAGACTTAACCATTTTATTGAGAAAGCGAAAAATATACTTAATCAAAATGGCTTTCATAGAGATGATGTTGAAATTGTTGGAAGGGTTAAACATAGATACTCTATCTATTTAAAGATACATAGAAAGGGCATTAGTATAGAAGAGGTACTTGACCTTTTGGCTATACGAATTATTGTAAAAGAGCCGATTCTGTGTTATAAAGCTTTAGGCGTTTTACACTTAAACTATACACCTATTGTATCTAGGTTTAAAGACTATATAGCCTTACCAAAAGATAATGGTTATCAAACTCTACACTCTACACTATTTTTTGATGATGATATTGTTGAAGCACAAATTAGAACAGAGGATATGCATAAATTAGCAGAGTATGGAGTTGCGGCACACTGGAAGTACAAAGCGGGTGCCGATAACATAAACTTAGAGTGGATTAATAATTTAACTTATGAGAGTGAATCTATAGATAAATTTATGGAGGCTACAAAAGCTGACCTTTATAGTGAAGATATTGTAGTATTTTCTCCTCTTGGTGATAGTTATACACTACCTAAAGGTGCTGTCGTTTTAGATTATGCTTATGCTGTACATTCTGAAATTGGAGATTTAGCAACATCTGCTTTGGTAAATAAAGAACATACATCACTACTTAGAATATTAAAAAATGGTGATATTGTAAATATTATAACTCAAGATAAACCTCGGCTACACTGTTCTTGGGCAAGTACTGTGAAAACATCTAAGGCAAAAGAGGGTATTAAAAATATATGTAACCAAAGAATTAAAGAAGTAAATACAAAAGTAGCTTACAAGATTTTATCTACAATATTTAATACCACAGATGAAGATCTGT